>JADYYU010000316.1 GCA_020853515.1 Chitinophagaceae bacterium
CATAAAAATTTAAGTAAAAATACAACTTAATTTTATGAATACAATCGGGTCAATGACGATTAGTATGGGCAAACAGCGGACACAATTGGTCCGTGTGATTTATGAAAAGGGCCTTCCTTTAAAAAATCAGACCGGTGTGAACCGGAAGAATGCAGGAAAGCAATACTTGCCGGAGGCATTAACCTTAAGGGCCTTTATTGTTTGTGTACTGCCAACTAAGCGAAGATACCCTGCGCATGAAATGCAATCCGGGTCTGAAAAGATGGCTTGAATTGAACGGCCAGCTTTCTCACAGGCTGTAGTTATTTATTTTTAGTCGAAAACGAGATGCCATAGTCTTTACAGATGATTTTTGTAACGTCGCGGGCCATATTGATAGCTACCGGTATACCACCGCCCGGCCGGCTCCAGTGACTGGCATAATAAAACTGCTGCAAGTGAGGCAATTTAAATTTGACGGGCGTTGCTGCCAATACATTATCACCGGGCAGCCATCCCTGGGCGCTCCCCTGCCAGTTATTGGTATAACGAAGTACCGTGGCCGGTGTTGCGAAGTCTACCATCTCAATATCATCTTTGATGCCCGGATACTTTTGTTCTAAAATTCCGATCAGATCGCTGGTGAATTTTGTCTTCATTTCACGATATTTTTTACGGTCGTTCTTTCGGAGGTCTATCCAGTAATTTCCGTTTTTTGTATAAAAACTGCAGGCCATCACCGTTTTACCGGCAGGTGCCAGTGTGGGATCGTAGTGATAAAAATGCGTTTCGAGCCGGTCCCAGCTTTTACCGCAGGGCGAATGCAATGGTGACTGAATGGGAAAACGGCTAAAGTGCGGATATTCCTTGTAGTCGCGCTTCAACCCAAAGGTTACCAGCAAAATGGAATAATATAATTCAAACGATTTTTCCTCCTTGAGCCGGATCATTTTCTCGTCGACAAATTTTCCGTCCAGATACTCAAATACAGTCCTGTACCAGTCTGCAGATGACAGCACAATATCGCAGGAATGAACGACATCGTTCCGTACTTTCAAACCTACTGCTTTGTTTCCTTCCGTAATGATTTTTTTAACCGGGGTATTGTAATGCATGACACCGCCCAGCGATACAAATTTTTCGGTAATACGCTCAGCCCATTTCAGCGATCCTCCAATTGGATAGCCGGCACTTTGCTGATCGAAAGAAGCCATGGGAAAATTAAAAACAAGCATTTTGACCTCATCATTGTCAAACAGGTTTTCAAATACTTCACGCAGAAAGGGACTTTTGAATTTTTTAGCAAACTGAAAATTGCTGATGCGCGTCTGACGCATGATAATAAATAAAAAACGGAGGTAGCGCATCATTTTGATTCCCCGCCAGGCAGACTGAAAAAACGGTAGTTTGTCCATCAGCGGTGGCACGCGAAACTGCTGCAGCAGGCGAATATCACGGATAAAACGGTGAATGGGTTTTGCATCTTCCGGACTCAGGTCCAGCATATAATCTTTAAGCCGTTCAAGGTTGGTATATAAAATGAATACTTTGCTGCCGTATTTATCTGCATTGTTCTTTACTTCTAAAGTCAGCCTGACATCATGGTTATGAAAAGGAATGCTTTTTACATCCAGTATTTCATTCCACATATCAAAAAAACCATCCTTATCGTCTGAGCCAAGGATCCAGTGAATGCTGCCGTCAACGGTAAAATCGCCCTTTTTCCAACTGGTACACAAACCACCCGGAATTGAGTGCTTTTCAAAAATTTCAACCTCAAAACCATTCATTTGCAGGTAACACCCCGCACACAAACCCGAAATGCCCGCACCAATTATATTGACCTTCTTTTTCATAAATAACGGTTGTAAATGTAATACCCAAAGTGTTTACGCGTGCAATATTATCCTGATAAAAAAAAATCCCACCCTTTGGTGAGATTTTGATTTAATCTGAAGGCCGGCAATGCTTAATGAATACTGATGGTTTTCACTTCCTTCTCTTTTGTTTCGATCTTCGGAATTTCTACAAACAAGATCCCGTTTTCATACCTGGCACTGATTTCATCCACATTCAACTGTTCGTTTACAGTAAAAGTTCTTTTAAATGATCTGATCGAAAATTCTTTCTTGATGAACTTTTCTTTCGATTCAGTTTCGGCAGTATTTTCTTCGCTTTTCACTTCAGATTTTTGAAAAGAAATACTGAGCAAATTACTGTCGAGTTCAATTTTGAAATCAGACTTGCTCAGACCGGGAGCCATCAGTTCAATGCTATAACTTTTTTCCTTTTCGAGGATATTCACAGCCGGTGAGCCTGTTTGAAAATTCGAAAAATCATCACTGAGAAATTTGTCCATAGCATTTAAAATGTTTGGAACGTAAGCGGGGGTTTTTACTCTAAAATGTGTCATAATTTATTTTTTTTATTTGTTTAAACACAGTGAATCAAATCATATACCATTTGAATTTAACTGCCTTTATGTCTACTATATTAAAATATAACTGCCTTTGTGTCATTATTTTAAAAATATAAGCGGTAAAAATGTCTCCGGCGTGGAAATCTTAAATGAATTATCTTTGCGACATGCATAAAGTTATTCTGTTGTTTTGCACGGCCATCCTGTTGTATTCCTGTGGCACTCAGAGCAAAAAAAGTTCACTTACGGAGCAATTCAGTTCCGATTCCTACCATCTGTTTTTACAATTTCCCGCCGACTGGGAAGTGCTCAAGAACCCTCAAGATCCTCAGTCGATAGCCTTTGTACAAAAAGCAGGCAACAAGCAGGATGCCTATCAGGAAAATATCGTCTTCTGGCTAGAAGAAATGCCCATGTCCGTAACTGACAGCGTGTATTTGCAGGCTTCGGTTACACAGTTAAAAATTGCAAACCCGGAACTTAATATTATCAAAAGAGGAAAAGTGAAATTAGGAAACTATGATTTCTCTTCATTTAGCTTTGACATGCAAGGAAAAAACAAGGCTGCTTACGCGATCATCGGTTACTGCTTAGTCATCGGAAAGCGCGGCTATAACTTCTCCTGCACCGCTTTGAAACCGGACATGCCGCAATATTTACCACTTTTTCAAGATATGATCTCAACGTTTAAACCGCTATGAAAAAATACTTAGCCCTGGGCGACAGCTATACAATTGGTGAACAGGTGCCGGCATCTGAAAATTTCCCAAATCAGTTGCAGGCCATGCTGAATGCGACAAAACCCCGCTATGCAGCACCACATATCATTGCAGTAACCGGCTGGACCACCGACGAATTAGCTGCTGCGATCGCAGCCGAAAAACCTGCCTTTGATCATGATCTGGTGACCCTGCTGATCGGAGTCAACAATCAATACCGGCAACGCAATGCTGAAGAGTATTACTGGCAGTTTTATGCATTATTATGCCAGGCCATATTATTCGCAAAATCAATTCCGGAAAATGTGGTGGTGCTTTCAATTCCGGATTGGGGACTCACGCCTTTTAATAAAGACCGCGACAAGGGTGCCACCTCATCTGCGATCGATACCTTCAATGACATCAACCGTGAGATCGCCGGCCGATTTGGTACCCGGTATATCAACATCACAAACTCTACCCGGCTTCATGCGGACGATCCGTTTTACCTGGCCACCGACCTGCTTCACTACTCAGGTCATGAATATAAAATCTGGGCCGAAATGATCAGCAAGGTGATTGGTTAATCCTTCTTTTCCACGGCTGAGAACAGGCTATCAATTTTTTCCTTTTTCAGGATTTTTTGCCCTTGCAAACCTTCAGCTATCAACCTTCCTCCGGCAAACGCCTTGAAAGAAGTTATGATTTCACGATTTGCAGTTATTTCTTCAAAACGCGCTTCAAATGTTATCACTTCACCGGTCACGGCCATGCCTTTGTGCCTGATACTGATCTGAGTGCCGATACCTTCCTCATCTTCTTCTTTCATATCCAGCACAAACAAACGTCCGCTCCACTCTGCATCGCGTGCCAGGGCAAACGTTGAATACACCGAATGGACTGTTCCGGATTCGAATGCCGCAATATCATTGGCCGTTACATTTCTGCTATACGTCTTAAGATCGCCCTGTTGAAAAATATTTTTCATGCTGTAAATTTTCAATTACAATAATAATAAATTATCTTGAGAGCGAATATTTGCTTTACCATTTAACGGCCAAATACGACCACTTACTCAACTATATCAACCAAATTCTAATTATACTGTACTCACTTTCAATAACTTATCAATATTTACATTACTAATTTAAAATTACAACCATGCGCAAACAAAAATTACTTCTTTTAACCATCCTTACCTTATTATCATTCAATCAGGCTAATGCTCAGCAAACGATCAATGTGGCCAGTCATTCTGCAGCGATCAACGGACTGCAGTTCAGCTATTCCATCGGCGAAATGACACTGATCAGCACTGAAAAAAATACAAACCTGATCGTAACCCAGGGCTTCCTGCAACCATCATCCGCAGCACTTACCGAAACAGACGCTCCTGCTGCCGGCAACCATCCAATGTTGCAGAATGAAGTAAAGGTTTATCCAAATCCTACGGAAAATATTCTATTTGTTGAATCCAATGAAATCGCCGATGCAGATATTTCTTACCAGCTTTTTGA
>JADYYU010000317.1 GCA_020853515.1 Chitinophagaceae bacterium
AGGAACTACACTGCACTTATCCTGGACAGATCGCTGACGGGCTATGCTTAAGTATTTTGTTAGTATCGATTTGCCGGGCTATTGCTGCATCTTTTCAATCAAAAGGCCCGGGCAATTTGTAATTTAAAAATAATGGGCTATTTTGAATTGAATGATCCGCTAATTAAAATCAGCAGTGCTATAATTTATTGGACCAGTGCTGATCTGTCGCTGGTATAAATTTTAGCTGTGCCTGATACATCCATTTTTTATAGTGTACCATTATGTTGAATCACAGACAATTGGTTTGCTGCAGGTGTACTACCACTATTGGTAATTGCAGGGCCAGGCTATCGGTCATAAGTTTGCATAGTGATACAGATCCAACCTTTTTGTTTACCTCCTGATTTGATTGCCAGCATCGGCCGCTGCAGCGTACATGAAATCAGTGCGACAAGCACTCATGCCGGAACCGTTCACTACTTAACTGACACTTTTTCTTTAAACTAAAACTCAAAATCTATGCAAAAAAAACGTATTTTAAAAATGATCTTGCTTGTGTTCATTTCGTGCAGCAGTGCGGCAGTATTTGCTCAACAGGCGATCAATGTAAGCAGCCACTCTGCTGTTATTGAAGGAGCCGTATTCGACTATTCAATAGGTGAAATGACCCGTATTAGTACAGAGCACACTGCGGGGCTGATCGTAACGCAAGGTATATTGCAGCCGTATGCTACCTCGCCAGGCGGTAATGCCCCACAGCAAAACCCCGGACTTAACGGCAATAGCGATCTCATTAAAGTGTATCCCAATCCTACAGAGAACCTTTTGTTTATCGAATCTGTAGAGCCCGCCGACGCAACGATTTCGTATAACTTGTATGATGCTACGGGAAAATTGATCCTGAATGATGAGGTACTTTGGAAAGCCGGGCCCAACAAGTTTTCATTGCATCTGCAAACACTGGCCGCCGGAAGTTATTATCTGCTAATACGCAAATCAACTGCTACTGCTCCCGCCGAAAATTTTTCATTTAAAATTCAAAAAACAAATTAATCAAAAACGAATTAATCAAAAACAAATTAATCAACAACAAAAATCAACAAACATTTATTCACTCAAATTTTTAAGAACATGAAATCAACAATTAAACTATTATTTGCCATGGCGATCATGCTATGTGCAATCTCAACATTTGCGCAAGCGCCGCATTTATTTAATTATCAGGGTATTGCCCGCGATCTGAAAGGTAACCCTATGAGCAACAAAAAAATGGCGATCAAAATTGCAGTATTGCCTGCCGCTGATGCCACCGTAGCGGAGTACGAAGAAGTGCAGCTCATTACTACCAACGAATTTGGTCTCTATACCCTGCAAATTGGGAATGGTACAGCAGTCAGCGGCACCATGAAAAGTGTGAAGTGGGAAACTGGCAATAAGTACATTAAAGTAGCCATAGATCCTGCCGGTGGCACGAATTATGTGGACGCAGGAACTAACCAGCTTCTCTCAGTGCCATATGCCTTATACGCTGATATGGCTGGCAATGCAAACGGTCATGACAAAACCAGAACCGGTGCCGTAAATTCAAATGCGGCTCACGTGGCAGGTGATGTCAATTATCTTACAAAATTTACCGCCTTAAACACCATCGGCAAATCGCAAATTTTCGACAATGGCACAGGTGTAGGTTTGGGAACAGCCACTCCATCAGCCGGTGTTAAATTGCATATCCGTGCGAATGGCAATACAGAGTATATCAGAATGCAGCAGGATGATCCGGCCGGCTTTGGTAAATTCCTGATGCAGAGCGATATCGTAGGTCACTATGCAACTTTTACTAAATACAATAGTCTATTTCCGGGAGCAGCAGCAGGTACCAATATGGCGGCTCTATACCCTTTCGGCGATTTACTTGCTTTCGGCAATAACAATGGCGGCTTTTTGCTTTCAAATAATGGGAACGTGGGTATCGGTGTACTTTCCGGAGGCAATACCGTGCTGAAATTTAATGCCGTGCAAAGTACCGGATTTTTAGGTCTGGGCGGTAATGCAATTCCTGCAAGCAATGTACACATTAACAATGCAGCAGCGAGCGCAACGGTTAAAATTTCAAATAATACGACCGGTCATCTGGTTACAGATGGTCTCGATATCAGCAATACCGGTAATGCAGCTTCTGTTATGAATAAGGAAAACAGCACACTTGCGTTAGGTACAAACAATTCAACTGTGATGACCTTGACAAATGCCGGTAATGCAGAATTCGCAGGTCAGATCAAAGTGGCCGGTGGCGCACCCGGTGTTGGAAAATTATTATCTTCAGATGCTACAGGTTTAGGTAGCTGGAATACAGCCGCATCATTAGGATTGGTGAGCGGTAGCGGTACTGTGAACCGTGTGCCTAAGTTTACGCCTAATGGCACCACGTTGGGAAATTCCCTGATTACTGATAATGCCAATGAGATCGGTGTTGGTACCAGTCCTTTCTCTGGTTCTACAATTAATGTAGGCGGCACAGCAACGGTAGATACTCCATCAGTGGGATTTCATAATTCACTGAGCGGCGATCTGGGTACCATTTTTCTGAATGCAAGTGGCCAGCTTCAATTTACACCCAATACAAGTAATCCTGCATTAGCTCCTCCCACACTGACTTTAGATGATGACGGTGGTGGTGCTACCTTTGCTGATAATGTAGAGGTGAATGGCCGCGTTGGAGTTGGTACCAATACACCCATTGCAAAAATTCATGCAATTTCCGGTGCGCAGGTGGATACCGCTATATTCGCCACTACATCATCCGGAGGCAGCAAGCAAGTGGGCGTATTTGGCACTTACAACACAGCCGGTTTTGGTGCAGGTATCGTTGGCAGAGGCTTTGGTGGTGGTACTCCTCCGGCTTCAACTGATATTGGTGTGTATGGTTCTTCGAGCGGAACCGCTGTATGGAGTGCCGGCACATTAAGAGTTTCAGCTAGCGGCGAAGCAGCAGGAAGAACTCTCACCTGTGTCAATGCTTCAGGAGACGCAGTATGGAGCGGCGCCATCGCATTCAGAGCTACCAGCTTTAACACAGCCATCAATGCAGGTACTACTACTACCATTATTTACCCAACCGAGGTTTTTGATGAAGGTGCCGATTATAATCCGGCTACCGGTGAATTTACCGTACCGGAAAGTGGCGTGTACACATTTAGTTATACCAGCACACATCAGGCACTTGCAGCCTATGCCACCGGTAATGTATTCACTAATTTTCAGGTCAACGGTACTTCAGTAACCGGATCTCCTGCAAATTTCGAACCAAGTAAAGTTACATTCTGGAATATGCAGAATACCACAACTTTGAAACTAGTTGCAGGAGATGTGGTAACAGTGACCTGCTCAAACAATACCAATGTGAACATCAATGCGAATGCCAATAATACTTTTAATGGATATAAAGTCCGATAATTTTTAAACAATAATATTATATGAAAAAACTAATAATAGTGTCTGTGATGTGTATGTTCGCCATGACGGTTACTGCACAAAATACGCAGCACGATGACGGATCTGTTTCAGGAAATAAGCAGGGCATTGCAGCAACGCAGCAAACCGGTACCGCCGTTGAAATTCCATCATGGCAAAACATGGATGGGTCTGTAAAAACAGGCATGGTGCCTCATCGTGCAGACGCGGTCGTAAATAATGTTGTGGATCCATTACAACCTGCTGATGGCAGCAATGTTGCAAACGCAAGCAGTCCGAAAGGGACTGCCAAAACGAACGGCGACGTAACAGGTCAACGCAGCGATGTAACCAAACAATCAGCAGGTGCTGACAGGAGCGAGGACGCATCTGTCAATTTAAACGGTGTGGCCACTGCGGTTGTAAGAAGTCATGACAACTCTGCCGAACTCAATGGAAAGCAGGAGACAAAGCAGCGAAGCGGCTCCGACGAATTACAGCCGACGGCGAATCCTTCGGCGGGTAACACAAAAAGCAATCAGGTACCCAACAAAGTAAAGGATATTGATCTTTTTGTAAAATAGTTCTGCAAAGATTTTTGTACATCCCAAATCAATCATGATGGAGAATGGCACCTGTAATGGGTGCCATTTTTTTATGTTTCTGGCTGATGAAATTTCAATTCATATAAAAGCTATTGTTGCAAAATGCGTTCGCTGGCTGTGGAATTAATTACTTTCCGATACAGAATTTCCCGAATATAGTACCCAGAATATCTTTATCAAGTTCGATGGTGCCGGTGATGAGACCCAGCGAATGAAGAGCCATCTTAATGTCGATCGATAGAAATTCACCGCTGATGTTTTGTGCCAGCCCCGTTTCAATTTGCTGCAGGTGCAACA
Organism: Chitinophagaceae bacterium; assembly: GCA_020853515.1. Lineage (GTDB taxonomy): Bacteria > Bacteroidota > Bacteroidia > Chitinophagales > Chitinophagaceae > OLB11. Next base: position 4,335 of record JADYYU010000317.1, read on the forward strand.
GAGTTTCCTGTAAGGCGCTCAGATGCCGTGCGTTGCTGACGAACAGGCCGTTGTGCTGCATTTTTTTAGCGGAAACAATCTGTAACAACATTTTGGTCAACTGATCGATCTGCAGTCCGGTCGCGGCCGAAAGGGCAATTGTTTTTTTGCCGCTCAGGGTGCTCACTGCTTCTTCAATATCATACGCATCGCATTGCACGATATTGTCTGATTTGTTCAACAAAATGATAACTTCCTGTTCAGGAGTGAAAACCAATTTTTTGAAATCATCCACAATTAGTTTGTATGGCTGCTGAATATCGCAGAGAAATAATACGATGCTCGCCGATTTCATTTTTTGAAAAGAGCGTTCAATCCCGATTGATTCGAGTGTGTCGTTGGTGTGACGGATGCCCGCGGTATCAATAAAACGAAACTGTATCCCATCAATGCTGAGTGTATCCTCAATAAAGTCGCGCGTTGTACCGGCAATATCACTGACGATGGCTTTTTCTTCCAGCAACAGAGCGTTCAAGAGCGTCGATTTGCCCACATTGGGTTCACCAACGATCGCCACCGGGATCCCATTTTTTAATACATTGCCTAATTCAAAAGAGCGTATCAGGCTTTCAACAGTCGACTTGATTTTTTGGATCAGTTGTGTAAATTTATCCCGATTGGCAAATTCAACATCTTCTTCCGAAAAATCAAGTTCCAGTTCTATTAAAGCTGAAAACTCGATCAACTCATTGCGAAGTCCCGCAATGACTGCAGAATATCCGCCCCGCATTTGCTTAAAAGCCATTTCATGCTGGGCTTTGTTTTCGCTGGCAATA
>JADYYU010000318.1 GCA_020853515.1 Chitinophagaceae bacterium
ATCTCCGTTTGACAGCCAATATTTCAAGCGGGTTTCGCTCACCCAATTTCGATGATATGGCCAAAGTGTTTGAATCCGTTTCAGGTCAGCGTCTGGTGGTACCAAATGCCAACTTAAAACCTGAGTACACACGCAATGCCGATGTGGGTATACATTACAACGATGGTATAGTAGACATTGATGCCTATGGTTTTTATACACACTTTACCAATGCGATCGTTACAGACCGCTTTACTTACAATGGTCAGGATTCTGTACTGTATGACGGTAATATGACAGCAGTGTATGCCAGTCAGAATAAAGCAAAAGCCTTTATTTATGGCGGCGGCGTATCAGGAATTTATCGCCCGATGCTGCATTTTTCGTTGTCAGGTTCTATGAACTATACTTTTGGCCGCTTTAACAGCGATACTGTACTGGTACCCCTCGATCATATCCCTCCTGTAACTGGCCGTCTGGGTATCAAATATGATAACAATGTCTGGTACACTGAATTATACAGCCTCTACAATGGTCGTAAAAGACTGGTAGATTATAACCCTGCCGGTGAAGATAATATTCAGTATTCGACACCTACCGGCACTCCAAGCTGGTACACCGTAAACTTCAGAGCCGGTGTCACTTTTGCAAAATATGTGCAGGTGCAGGCTGCTGTTGAAAATATTTTAGATAAAAACTACCGCTATTTTGCCTCCGGTATGAGTGCACCCGGTAGAAACTTCGTGTTAGCCGTACGATTCATATATTAGTAATTCTTTTTATTGGGCTAACATTTACAGCACCCTGCTCAGATTCATGCCTGAGTGGGGTGTTTTGTCTTCACTCATTCTCTTTCTCATTCTCACTCATTCCCACTCTCGCTCTCATTCCCATTCTCACTCTCCTAAATCAGCCTATTAACAGCGGAAAATGTTTGAAGAAAACGCTTTTCATTGTGCCCGGCAGGGCTCATATCGATTATTTGAATAAAATACCTATTTTTGTTATACAAAAAAATCTATCCGTGAAAACAGTTCTTCACAAAGCCGCTGACAGAGGTCATGCCGATCATGGTTGGCTCAATGCCTATCACTCCTTTAGCTTTGCCGGATATTATGATCCAGAAAAAACCCATTTCGGGGTATTACGGGTACTCAATGATGATACTGTAGCTCCGGGTAAAGGGTTCGGACAACATCCGCACGATAATATGGAAATCATTACCATTCCGTTAGCTGGTACCCTTGAGCATAAAGACAGTATGGGCAATACCGGCACCATCAGCTTTGGGGAAGTGCAGGTGATGAGTGCCGGCAGCGGCATTACCCATAGCGAATACAATCACAGTAAATCGGAGCCCGTCAGTTTATTGCAGATCTGGATTTTTCCGAATATAAAAAATGTCAAACCCCGTTATGATCAGATCCGTTACAACCTCGACAAGATCAATAATAACTGGTTACAGATTGTGTCGCCACAGGCAGACGATGAAGGCACCTGGGTATATCAGGAGGCCTGGTTTCATATCGGCCGTTTCAGCAAAGAGTCCTATAGCAGTTATGAAATCAAAAAAGAAGGCAATGGCATTTATATTTTTGTGATCAGCGGCTCGGTCGAAATTCTCGATTATACCTTGAGTAAACGGGATGCGCTGGGACTCCGCGATGCGAAGAAAGTATCCTTCAATTTTTTAGCCGACTCGTTGCTGCTATTGATGGAAGTGCCGATGCAAATCGGTGCCATGTAGTTCCGTTTTTCCACGGCGGTTCATATAATAGCTGCCACTGCTATTCAGGGATGTGGATTGCTGCACCCAGGTATTTTGGCTTTACACCAAAGGTGAAATCAAGCAGCACCTTTACCCTCGCAAATTTTTCCCTGATATTTGTTTTCAGCCCTGCGGCCTGACTCAGATCTTGCGCATTAAAAGCAACAGCAGCAATCCCTAATCGGGATGCTATATACAATGCCCTTTCATTATGAAATCGCTGCGAAATAATCGTGACACTTTGCTGTCCGAATATTTCCTTCAATCGCTTAACAGAGTCAAAAGTGCGAAAGCCGGCGTAATCGAGGTAAATGCAATTTGAGTCAATACCTGCGCTGATCAGGTCGGCCCGCATCATTTCCGGTTCGTTATATTCCTTACGACCATTGTCACCACTAACGATCAGATACTTTATTTTGCCGGCTTTGATTAACGCGGCAGCGGCATCGATCCGGTATTGATAAAACAAGTTCACATAGCCGCTTTGCAGATATTTTGAGGTACCCAGCAAAAGTCCCACTTTATGATAGGGAATGTCGGATGTATTTGAATAGAGTTTGCCGTTCGCCTGCCTGACGATCATTTGATTGCTGATATATAACGCAGCTAAGCAACACATTGTCAGCAGCAGGGTGAGACGGAATATCTTTTTACGGGAAAATAAGTGCAGGCGCATGTGAGGGGATATTTGTTGAACTTTGAATTTCAAATGTAATTCAACACCGTAGTCCAAAAACATGCAGGACGCTTTTTATGATAGTTTTATCATAAATGCATCACCCCTTTAGCAAAATAAAAAATGGAAGTTTTTACTTCAAAGCCGGAATTCGCAATACCTGACCCGGATAAATTTCATCTTCATCTTTGATCATTGGTTTATTGGCTTCAAAGATCAGCGGGTATTTATTGCCGTCCTGATAATTAGCCTGCGCAATTTTCCATAATGAATCGCCGCTCTCTACAGTATAGAAAGTACTCTCCTGAGCCACTTCCGCTTCTGCAGGTGCTGCAGCGATGGTCATATTATTATCCACTTCTGAAACACCGGCTATATTACCTGCTGTCAAAGCTACTTTTTCATAGTCGGCGTGGGTAGCGCATTCGCCGCTGAGGGTGAGTTTGCCATTACCGTCGAGGGTAAAATCAAAATTACTGATATTCAGACCCACATTGTCGATATAGCGACGTACGGCATCTTTCTGATTTTGCGCAATTACATCCGGCTGTGCGTGCGGGTTGGCAGCGATTTCTTCTTCGTGACTTTTGAAGATCTTTTTACCGGCCTCTTTAATAAATGAAAATAATCCCATGTTGTGGTAGTTTTTATTGTGAAAGACAAATGTATTCTGTTTTCTCAAATGAAGCAAACTAAATCGGGTCATTATTGTATGATTAACCGGAATGTCCACTACTGCTGTTTTCAAGTTCCTGTTGAGGCAAAACAATGCAGTGCCTGTTATACCGGCTTCATCTACAAACTCATATTATCTTTAAACTTGACCGCCTGCCGGCGTGAAATTTCGATCTCTTCGCCCCCGCTGAGGGTGACTTTCAAACCGCCATTGAAATGGTTGTCGATCTTTTGAATCATTTGCAGATTGATAATATGTTTGCGGTTGGCCCGAAAGAAAATACGTTCATCGAGCCGTTCTTCCAATGCATTCAGCGATTTCAGGATAAGGGGTTTATTGCTGCCAAAAAATACTTTGGCGTAATTGCCCACCGACTCAAACAGACGCACCTCGCTCAGTTTCACAAACCAGCAGCGTTCGCCATCTTTCACAAACACCTGATCTTCATCGCCGAGTTTATTTTTATGCGCATGGTGATCCTGATCCATTTGTTTTTTCACCTTTTGTACCGCATCATGCAAGCGTTTGTGATCGATGGGCTTGAGCAGATAATCGAGCGCATTATACTCAAAAGCCTTAATGGCAAATTCGTTATAAGCCGTTGTAAACACTACTTTGGGGGTAAACTCCAGTAATTCCAGCAGGTCGAAACCGGTTTTGCCACCCGGCATTTGTATATCAAGAAAAATAAGCTGAGGCTGCTGCAGTTCAATTTTTTCCTGAGCATCCTGCACATTGACGGCTTCGTCTATGATTTCAATTTCAGGGAATTCCTTCAGCAGTTTTCTGAGTTCATTGCGGGCGAGACGTTCATCGTCTACGATGATTGTTTTGATCATTTTTTGAAAGGTTTATATGTTATGTGTGTGCATGCAATTGCCATTATTACGGGCGAGGTGTGTGTAGTTAAGATTAAACAAAAAGGGAGTGTACTCATGGGTTCACGCTATTTATTTTTTTATTTAAAGGTATTCTGATCAGGACCACTGCCTGATCGTGATCAAAATTCAGACTAAGGGAGGCTTCATCTTCATACAGGAGCTTCAGCCTTTGTTTGCTGCTGCTGAGGCCAAAGCCCAGACTGTTTTCGCGGGTACTCATCTGCCCGGCATTGATATCATTGATCACTTCGATGATAAGATCCCGGCCGGCGGTTTTCGTATTCAACATAACGGTTCCTCCGGCCTCCAGATTAGAGATGCCATGCTTGATCGCATTTTCGATCAGGGTTTGCAGCATCATAGTCGGTATTTGTACCCCCAACGTTGTCACTTCAATATTTTTGACAAAATGCAGGCGTTCTTCAAACCGGATCTTTTCCAGATCCAGATAATCTTCTACCAAAGCCAGTTCATTCTGCAGGGTATCGGTGGCTTCCTGTTTGGTAATGGTATTACGCAGAATATTGGATATTTTGGTAATAGCCGCCCTTGCCAGTTCCGGATCTTCGTCTATGAGTGCCCGGATGCTGTTGAGCGAGTTAAATATAAAGTGGGGTTGTAAATTCGAACGAATCGTTTTGATCTCCAGATCTTTCAGTGCAGATTCCATTTTGAGGGTTTCGATCTGTATCAGCCTGCTTTTTTCAAGATATTGCCAGGTAAAATAAATTAAATTCCAGAGTGCAAAAATTACATACACGGTAATCAACGAAACAAGGTAAGCATCGGGTGCTATCACTTCGATGTGCAACAGAAAAAGCAACAGGTAGTAAAGCAGATTATAAACCACTGACAATACGGCCGTAGCAAATAATACGTTACGGATTAATGTCTCGGTTGGCTTTTGCATCCATTTGTTGGCTAAAATAAAATAGCGGTAGCCGTGGCTGATCAAAAATCCAAAAACCGACAGCAGTAAATTGATATAGAAAATTCTGTACGTCAGTTCCTGGTTCATATAGGCAAAATAGATATTGAACAAGGCAAACGAGCCCCATCCAAATGCCTGAAACAGGATATATTTCGATACTTTGATCACCGGGTAAAGTTACAACTTGGCTGCACAAACCTGCATACTACTTGATAAGTGGCAAAGCGGGTGTATGAGTGTGTTTATTCGCTGAAACTTCTTTTTAACGCTTTGTTATAACCTTGAATCAATATATTTGCGCCCAATTACAGAGTATGACAAAATATTTTCTCACCCTTTTAGCTTTTTTTGCAATGGCTGAAAGCCAGGCACAAACTTCCAATACAGACCTCAACAAGTCGAATTACTCAATGCCCTCGCGCGATTATGTAATGATTCAGTTTGGCTATGAAGGCTGGGATGGCGCACCGGACAGCATTAAAACAGGCGGTATCGGACGGGCGTTCAACGCCTATCTTTGTTATGATTTTCCGCTGGCAAAATCTAATTTCAGTTTTGCCGCCGGTGCGGGTATTGCGGTGAGTAATATTTACTTTAAAAATCAAACGGTTATCATTAACGACACCAATTCACAAATACAGTTTGTGCCCGAAAATTTCGACTACAAAAAGTATAAAATGAGTATTGCCTATCTTGAAGCCCCTTTTGAGCTGCGTTTTTTTGGCAATAAAGAAAACCGCAATAAAGGATTTAAGGCATCTGTCGGACTGAAAGTCGGGGCATTGATCTCGTCACACACCAAAGGAAAGCGCACTTACAACAGCAAACCCATTATTGAAAAGGTGAGTACCAAACGTTATATTGAAACCATCCGTTATTCGGCAACAGCCCGTATCGGTTACGGCAATTTTTCATTGTACGGACAGTATAGCATTGGCAATTTGTTCAGAGTGGGGAGCGGTCCTGAAAATGTAAGACCTTATCAGATTGGTCTGTGCATTACTGGTCTGTAATCTAAAAACGTTGCAGTAAGGGCTTTATACCCCTTGATCAGCCAACCATCAGTTCTATTTCTTTGTGCTTGTACCCCCGGGATTTTTTGCGAATATGTTTTCCGGAGGGCGTTTCCTCAATTTCTATCAATCCCTGATCGTTTACCCTTTTTAAGATACCGGTTTTCAGTTCATACTTTTTCATATACTGTATTTCGCGGTTGATATTGAGTAAATAACTATTGTAAGTCTCCAGCAGATGCTCAGGTCTGGTTTTGAATACAGTCAGTTGTGTGCCCATTTTTTTCAGTAAATGCTTCAGTACTTGTTTAATCTTTACGTCCTTTCCCAGCTCATTCTTCATGGAGGTGGCTGTATTCAGATGCGAAAATTCTTCCTGATTGATATTCAGACCGATACCAACTACGGCATTGGTCCATTGCGTACCCCTGATATTATTCTCAATTAATATGCCTGCTATTTTTTTATTCCCTGCATATATGTCATTTGGCCATTTTATACTGACATTTGGTATAACGTACTGCTGCATCAGCATTTCGGTGATGCAAACGCAGGTCATGCAGTTAAGGATGAACTGACGTTCCAGCTCAAACTCTTTGGTATCAAGTATTACAGAGCAAAGTAAGTTTTTGCTTTCTTCTGCCAGCCACACATTTCCGTGCTGCCCTTTGCCTGCAGTCTGAAAATCAGCTCTGATCGTCAGTCCGTGCTCTGCCATTCCTTCATTAATCAGGCGCATGGCATAGTTGTTGGTACTGTCTATCTCGTTCAACTCAATAATCGTTTCACCAAAAGCCGAATTTTGTTGCATTAGCAAATTTTGTTTTAGATTTGTAAATTAAATAATAATCACAACACAAAAAAATATTTATCTATTCTTGAAAGCAGTGACTGAAGCAAAAAGCAAACATAAGGCCAGACTTAATAATAACAGCAAAATCATCAAAACCATTATTGCGGCTATACAGGAAAAAAAGGGAGAGGAGATCGTATCGCTTAACCTGAAAAAAATTCCTGAAGCGGTGGCCGATTTTTTTATTGTTTGTGAGGCAAACAATCCAAATCTTGTGAAGGCCATTGGTGATAATGTTGAAAAACGGGTGCAGGAATACTGCGGCCAAAAACCCTATAAATTTGAAGGCAAACAGGGCGAGAAGTGGATCCTGATCGATTATGTGGATGTAGTGGTACATTGCATGATGAGCGATATGCGTGCTTTTTATAACCTGGAAGAATTATGGCAGGATGCAGAGCGAAAAGATCATACAGAAGAACCGGTTAAAAAATAATTAGAAAAAAAATACATGGAAGATAATAATAAGAACATTCCACACGGCGGCGGTCAAAACCCGAATAACCCGCAAAAGAAAGGCCCTAAGTTTAATATTTGGTGGGTGTATGGTTTGTTTGCCATTGCTTTACTGATACTGAACTTCTGGGGTAAAGATTTTACCCACAGCACCAAGGAAGAAACCTTTCAGAATGTGAACAGCCGGTATATCAGCAAAAATCTGGTAGATAGCATGGTGGTTTATCCACGGTCGGTAGATGTGTATCTGAAAGCTGATAGTTTGAAGCAGCCTGCATATGAGGAATTGATGAAAAATTTTAAGGGCCATGAAAAGGGGCCACATTTTACCTTTACCATTGGCAATGTAGAGCAGTTTAGTGATGATATGAAGGAGGTTCAAAAAGATGTAGCGCTTGAAAACAGAATTCAGGTGACTTATGCCGAAGATTCAAAAAGCGGTATCATTTCATTTCTCATACAATTCATTTTACCGGTAATATTTATTATCGGGTTGTGGGTATTACTCATGCGCAAAATGGGTGGTGGTCCCGGTGGTGGCGGTCCCGGTGGTATTTTCAATATCGGAAAATCGAAAGCGCAATTGTTCGACAAAGGAACCAAAGTGAATATTACCTTTAATGATGTGGCCGGTTTGGATGAAGCGAAAGTAGAGGTGATGGAAATTGTGGACTTCCTGAAAAATCCCAAAAAATATACAGCTTTGGGTGGTAAAATACCAAAAGGTTGTTTATTGGTTGGGCCTCCCGGAACAGGTAAAACCTTATTGGCGAAGGCCATGGCAGGTGAAGCGCAGGTGCCTTTCTTCAGTATGAGCGGATCTGACTTTGTAGAAATGTTTGTAGGTGTGGGTGCAAGTCGTGTAAGGGATTTGTTTAAACAGGCGCGCGAAAAATCACCTTGTATAATATTCATTGATGAGATCGATGCCATTGGCCGCGCCAGGGGTAAAAATCAGATGATGACCAATGACGAGCGTGAAAATACCCTGAATCAGATGCTGGTTGAAATGGATGGATTTAGCGGCGACAGTGGGATTATTGTATTGGCGGCTACCAATCGACCGGATGTATTGGATACTGCATTATTGCGTCCCGGTCGTTTTTATCGTCAGATCTCGATTTACATCCCCGATCTGGCCGGTCGTGAAGATATTTTTAAGGTGCATCTGAAAGGATTGAAAAAAGCCGATAATCTGGATATTCATAAACTGGCTGCCCA
>JADYYU010000319.1 GCA_020853515.1 Chitinophagaceae bacterium
ACCATCAAATTAATTATCAGGTAGGGTCGGCTCACAAACGTGTTCATTTCATAAACGCCTGCTACCACACAAACTCCGCTTCAATTTTGTGTTGCAGTTTTGTGATAAATAAAAAGGTGGCCGGACAATATTCAATATTTTGTTCATGAACATGATTGTAGTCGCCAAACGGCTTACGCTTGAAATGCGGAAACTGCGCACAGTCTATCGGTCTGATCTCATAAATACTGCACATATTGGTTTTTAGATCTAAAAACTGACAGGGCTGTATCCTGTTTACTTTATCGCCGGTTTCAGGATCGGTCTTTAGCCATTTATCATAAAAAGCCTTTTCGCTCATCTGAAAATGGGGCGCAATACGGGCCAGGTCACTTTTAGTAAAAGTGGGTGTCATTACTTTACAGCAGTTGGCACAGGAGAGGCAGTTGGTTTCGGCCCAGGTTTCGTCGCTGGCCTGATCCACGAGGCTATTTATATTTCGGACAAATTTTGTATCAAACTTTTTTAAAAACGAAACCATCGACTTTTTTCGAAGCGGTAATTGTTTTTTTAAATTTGAAATAAGTGCTGAGGCCATGAAGAGAGATTGATCTGCAAATATAGATTTTATTTTTGGCTGCTTTAATTTGTTTCCTCGCTTACAGCAGCGGCATCACATATCCCCTTATCGATTGCTTCACGGGCCAGTATGCCAAAATGTATGGAGTTTCTGTACACTCCATTAAACAGAAAATCTTCTGTAAAGTGCGCTTCCTGTCTGAATCCTGCCGATAACAGCAGATTACCCGAAGCCTCATTTTCAGCATCAATGATGGCCTCAATCGTATGCAGCTTCATTTGTTCAAAGCCAAATTTCATCACACGCAGCAATGCTTCGCGCATAAAACCCTTTCGGTGACAGCTTCGCCTCAGCGAATAGCCGACTTCCGCCCTGGCATGTTCAGGCTTCAGGTTTACAAATCCGATCATGCCGATAATCTGCCGGGTTTCTTTCAATTCCATACCCCAGTTGATCTTTTCATTTTTTTCCAGAAAATCATTGGTCAGTTGTATCAGGTCGGCGGCGTCCTGCACTGTTTGTGCAATCGGCCGCGGTATATAGCGCATCACATCCGGGTCAGAACGCATGAGAAAAACATCGGCTGCATCTTCCGGAGTAATTCGTCTGAGCAGCAGTCGTTCGGTTTCAAGAACGGGGAAAGGTAATAATTGCATGTTGTATGTTTTGTAGGATGATCAGGTGTATAATACTAATAATCGAAGTCTAAAGCCAGATTGTCTTTTAAAATGCGGAGCAAAGGATTTTTGTCGGCCATTTTTTCAAACACTTCTTTGGTACTCATTACCTGTGCCACCATCTTTTCAGGTTCAGGCGCTTTTTCAATAATGATCACATTGATCTCATCATTCTGATAATAATGCTTAAAATAATCAAGTAGTTTCAAACGCAGGTTTTTCAAAAAATCAAAAGCTACCCCAAATACATTGATTTGAATAAGCAGTCCTTCAAACTGAATGCCGCCCTGATTGATGGCATTGCGAAAGAACACTTTATCACTCGTCATTTCAAGTACAATTTGCTGCCAGGCGGCCTGCAGGTTTTCAGTGCTGATTTCCACTTTTTCCTTGCCTTTACCTGCGGCTTCTATCTTTTCTCTTGCGTTTGATTTCAGTCCTTTGATACTACCCAGGGTAACACCATACACCGGTTTGCCGGTAGCAGGCACCGGGGCTGGCTTTGTAGCAGCAGGTGCCGTTACAACGGGTGCGGCAGATAAAGGAGTGGCAGCGGTTTGAGCGCTTTTTTCAGATGGCTGCGGATATGCAGTAACCGGGCCTTTTCGGGAGTGAGCGATCACACTGACCTTACCCGTCAGGATTTTTTTTTTAGAATTTGTCCGTTTTCGTCACTGATGATTTCAATGGCACTGCTGAGATAATTCAATTTTATCAATGCAAGTTCCACATGCATTCTTTTATTGCGCGACAATTTGTAATTCATTTCGGCGCTGTTCAGTATCGACAGGGCGTTGATGATATAAGCATTACTCAACTGATTGGATTGTTGAAAATAGCGTTTTTTAATATTTTCGGGCAAATCAAGCAGTTTAGCTACGCGGGCATCTTTACAGATCAGCAGATTGCGGAAATGTTCAGTAAAGCCGTTGAGAAACATATCCCCTTCAAACCCTTTACTGAAAATTGTATCATAAAGCAACATCACACCACTCATGTCCTGCATCATGAAAGCTTCCATCATACGGAAATAATAATCATAATCGAGGATGTTGAGATGCTCAACAGTTGAAGCATAGGTGATTTTGTTTTGGCTGAAACTGGCGATCTTATCCATAATAGACAAGGCATCACGCATACAGCCTTCACTTTTTTGAGCGATCAGATGCAGCGCCTCATTTTCAAAAGTAATGTGTTCTTTTTCGCAGATATCACTTAAATGTGCAATGGTGTCCTGCGAGGTGATGCGGTTGAAATCAAAGATCTGACAACGTGAAAGAATGGTTGGAATGATCTTGTGTTTTTCGGTGGTAGCCAGAATAAAAATAGCATAATGCGGTGGTTCTTCCAGCGTTTTCAAAAAAGCATTGAACGCGCTTGAACTCAGCATGTGTACCTCATCAATAATATACACTTTGTATTTACTGCC
>JADYYU010000320.1 GCA_020853515.1 Chitinophagaceae bacterium
CCCCGCAGTTCTTCAAACTGATCGGTTTCTACCGGATAAATACCTGCAAAAACCATCGGCTTTACATCTTCAAAACCATGGATCGATTCGAGGCATGGGTTATTTGTTTTGGTAATCGTATCACCCACTTTTACTTCCTTGGCTACTTTAATGCCGGTAATAATATAACCTACGTCGCCGGCCTTCACTTCTTTTTTTTCTTCGAGACCAAATTTTAAAATTCCTACTTCATCCGCTTCATATTCGAGGCCGGTATTGGAGAACTTGATTTTGTCTCCTTTTCTGAGCACACCATTGAATATTCTGTAATACACTATAATGCCACGGAAACTATTATACACACTGTCGAAAATGAGCGCCTGCAACGGGGCTTCGTAATCGCCTTTAGGAGCGGGAATTCTTTCGATAATTGCATGTAAAATTTCTTCAATGCCGATTCCGCTTTTTCCGCTGGCAAGTAAAATGTCTTCTTCTTTGCAACCAATCAACTCAATAATCTGATCTTTCACTTCGGGGATCATAGCACCCTCCATATCAATTTTATTAATTACCGGAATGATCTCCAGATTATTATCGATGGCCAGATAAAGATTTGAAATGGTTTGTGCCTGAATACCCTGCGAAGCATCTACCAGCAGCAAGGCGCCTTCGCAAGCGGCCAGTGCGCGGCTGACCTCGTAACTAAAATCAACATGCCCCGGCGTGTCGATCAGGTTAAAAACATATTCTTCACCTTTATATGGGTAGTTAATCTGTATCGCATGGCTTTTGATTGTAATGCCTTTTTCGCGTTCCAGGTCCATATCGTCCAGCACCTGATTGGTCATTTGCCGTTCGGTGATCGTCTTCGTATGTTCAAGTAAGCGATCTGCCAAAGTACTTTTGCCATGGTCAATATGCGCAATAATGCAAAAGTTTCTGATGTTCTTCATATGATATACAAGGGGTTATAAAAAGGACTGCAAAAGTACCTTGAATACTTGACTAAAAAAAATCCTGATTATTTAATCAGGATTTCAATATTTTAAGAGTTCAGGTTTAAAATTACCAGGTATCTACGTCAGTATGACTGTCAGCCACACTGCTCGATGAATCAGTCAGGGAATTGCTTTCCGTTTCTGCAACCACAGTGGCCGGGGCCGCTTCAGTATAGCCGTTACCATCTTCTGAGTCGGGGTATTCATGGTTAAAGGCATCAAAATCAAAGTCAGGCATCAGGTCAGTTTTTACAAAGTCAATCGTTTCGCCGAGGGCCTTCAGAAATTTATTAAAATCCTCTTTATATAAGAATATTTTATGACGCTCATAGCCACCTTCATTAAATCGTTTTTTGCTTTCGGTCAGTGTGATGAAATAGTCATTGCTTCTTGTTGAACGCACATCAAAAAAGTAAGTTCGGATCTTACCTGCTTTCAGGCGTTTGCTAAAAAAAGTCTCGTTGTTTCTCTCGTTGTTATTTTCGTATGACACTGTCTTGAAATTTAATGGTTTGAAAATTATTAAACAAATATACTATAACTTATTATTTGTCATAACAAGTCGCTAATTATTTTTAAATGATTTTCGGGGCTGAGCGACCTTTTTTTTACCTGAAAATGATAAAGAGGCAAAAAAGACATTTCTCCGGCAGAAATGGCGCAACTGGGCTGAATAATGGGGTAAAAGTTAAAAATGATGCGCTGTATTTTATACAGATAACAAATAGGCTATCAAAAAAAATATATTTTAGTTTTGTTATTTCACAAACTTATAGTAATATTACGCATACTTTTTATGTATATAAATTCTATGCTCAAAAGATTACTAATTTTACTATTACTTCCTCTCGCAGCGGGTGCTCAGCAGCATCATGAAGTAGGAATATTCGGAGGAACATCCAGTTATTACGGCGATTTGCAGCAAAGACTTTTTCCGAAAGACGGTTACAGGGCAGCCGGTGGGCTGACGTATAAGTATTTTATGCATCCCAATGTTGGCCTGCGTTTCGGCGCTACCTATGCCAGTTTATATGGTGCAGACAGTACTTCTGAGTCACCGGCCATTAAAAACCGTAATCTCAACTTTCAAACCAACCTGTTTGAAGTGAACGGCGGACTGGAAATTAATATGCTACCGGTTGATTTTGATGAGTTTAAATTTTCGCCTTATCTGTTTGCAGGTCTGGCTATTTTTTATTATAATCCTTATACCATTGGGCCTACAGACGAAAAAATATATCTTCGTCCGCTCAGTACCGAGGGACAGGGCTTAAGGCAATATCCTGACAGAAAAATATATAGTCTCGTAAATGTCGGCATTCCTTTAGGTGCAGGATTAAAAGTAATGATTGGAAATACCGTACTGATCAGCACAGAAATCGGTTTCAGATATACTGCCACCGACTATCTGGATGATGTCAGCAAATCCTATGTAAATATGGATACCTTATTCCGTTACAAAGGCAAGCAAAGTGTTGATCTCTCCTACAGAACCGATGAATTACCTAACTGGGATGAAAATTATCCGAATGATAAGTTTGTACGAGGCGACAATATGAAGAAGGACTGGTACTGGTTTGCTGGTATCAATGTAGCTATTTATTTTGAATCGTTTGGCAACATCATTCCTTACAAAAAGACCCGCTGCCCCCGCAGGGTTTTTAGCAAATAAGCAACATCTCCCGTTGTTTTTGTTCGAAAGCTTTTTCTTTTCAATTAGGTAACATAATTTTAATAGCTTTGTCTGTTAAAAAAAATAAATTTGCCAAGAAATACGTATATGAACAAAATAATAACCTGCCTGCTACTTTCCTTGTGTTCTCAAGTAATTTTTGCCCAGTCGGCTCTGATTAAAGGAACCATTATTCACGAGGATACAAAATTACCTTATAACGAAGTTACCGTTACACTGCCTTTAGCAAAAATCACCACTTCTACCGATGCAAATGGGGAATTTACTTTTAGCAGCATTCCTTTCGGCACATACGAACTTGTGATGTCAGCAGACGGCGTAACCGAAGAAAGAATTAATATTTCGGTGAATGCAGAATCAACTATACTGGAACCTTATGAACTGAAAACGGTTTTGCTGAATGCGAATAATTATGCCGTTGAAAATTCGGGTGCCAATATTGAAGATGCCAGTTCGCAGGATGAAAACTCGGTTAGTTCTGCAGGGCAAAATGTAGCCAGTGTACTGAATGCTTCGCGTGATGCTTATTTATCAGCAGCCACCTTTGGATGGGGGCAATATTTTTACAAAATGCGTGGCTACGAAAACGATCAGAATGTGCTGTATCTCAACGGTGTACCCATGAATGACCTTGAGGAGGGCGGCATTTTCTTTAATTCATTCAGCGGTCTGAATGATGTATTCAGAGGTCGAAGCATCGGACTTGGTTTGGCACCAAATGAGTCTGCTTTTGGTGGCCTTGGATTAAATACCACGCTGGACGCCTCAGCTTCAAATCAGCGGAAAGGTACAAGGCTTACCTATACTGCTACCAATCGTTCCTACAGAAACCGCATGATGATCACGCATTCGTCCGGGTTGAAAAAGAATGGCTGGGCTTATTCTTTCTCTTTTTCCCGCCGATGGGCGCAGCAAGGTCAAATCAAGGGCACATTTTATGATGCCTATGGCTATTTTGCAGCTATTGAAAAACGGTTTAAAAAACAGGGTATTAGTCTTACCATCGTCGGCGCACCCATCCAACGTGGTAAAGCAGGTCCGGCAACCAAGGAAGCCTTTGAACTGGCCGGAACCAACTATTACAATCCTTATTGGGGTTACCAAAACGGGGAGATCAGAAATACCCGCGTCCTAAACAGCCATATGCCGATGGCCATCTTATCGCACGACATCAAATTAAGTACTAAAACTATCCTGAATTCGGCCATTTCTTATCAAACGGGCGAAGTTTCTACCACCGGTATTGATTGGTATAATGCTGCTGATCCTCGACCGGATTATTACAGATATATGCCTAGTTATCAGGAT
Organism: Chitinophagaceae bacterium; assembly: GCA_020853515.1. Classification (GTDB taxonomy): domain Bacteria; phylum Bacteroidota; class Bacteroidia; order Chitinophagales; family Chitinophagaceae; genus OLB11. The sequence goes on from JADYYU010000320.1 coordinate 3,979, forward strand.
TCGCTGTCGCTGACCAATGAATTGAGTCAGATCATTAAAGGGAATCCGGACAAGTATTTGCAGGTGAACTGGGATGCCATGTATGAAGCCAACCGCCTGAACAAGCTGGCCGGCTACAGACGCTCGGTTTATATGGTAAATGAGAATGTGGAAACTTCTAAAAAACTGAATGGCGCTGTTAACCTCGAAAGCACCTTATCTGATCACATAACGATCTACAGCGGTATTGCATATCAACGTCAGAATAACCATGATTTTCAGCGGGTAAAAGATCTAATGGGTGGTGATTACTGGGTAAACACCAATCAGTTTGCGGAAGATGGTATTCAGGGACAAACGGTTTCAACGTCGTTGAATGTAGGTGAAGCAGACAGTATCCGAAAAGAAGGTGATATCTATGGCTACGATTATAATATTCATTTTCAAAAAGCAAGCTGGTTTGCCCAGGGCGTTTTCACCTACAATAAGTTTGATTTCTTCTTAGCCGGAGAACTCGGTTACACCGGATTTTACCGCACCGGAAATTACAAGCATGGTTTGTATCAGGACAGCTCAAAAGGAGACTCGCGCAAATTAAATTTCAGCACTTACCGGGTTAAAGGTGGATTTACCTATAAATTAAATGGCCGAAATTATATTTATGTCAACGGCGCCATGGGTACCAAGGCACCCTTTGTAGATAATATACTGGTTTCTGCCCGCACCCGCAATCAAATGGTCACTAATCCACGTGTTGAGGAATTTCAATCGGCCGAACTTGGTTATCTTTTACGAACGCCTTTCATAAAAGCCCGCTTAACTTTCTATGCAACTGATATAAAAAACGCCGTTGATATCAAGCGGTATTATGACGATCAGGGAGCCTCCTTTACAAACAATGTACTGCAGAATCTCAATAAGCGTTACACCGGAATTGAATTTGGTGCAGAAGTTAAAGTGAGTCCTTCTTTGTCGGCCACTCTTGCGGGGGCATTCTCGCAGGCCTATTATACTGACCGGGCCACCTCAATCTTATACAGCGACAATGATATTGCATTGGGTAATACTGCAAACGCCGTAGAGCAAACAGTGTATCTTAAAAACTATTATGTGCCTGCCGGTCCGCAAAGTTCCTTTCAACTGGGCTTAAATTACCGGGCCAAAAAATTCTGGTTTGCTACCATTTCGTTTAATTATCTGGCGAACAATTGGATGGATTTTGCGCCATCACGACGTACACTTGAAGGAGTTGATCTGCTGGCTTATAATTCAACGGAGTGGAGCGCTGTGATAGACCAGCAAAAATTACCCTCTGTGTTTACTGTCGATATTTTTGGCGGCAAATCATTTAAAGTTGACAAGTATATTAAGAAAGCCAGCAGCAATACTTTTTTAAATCTGAATCTGGGTTTGACCAACTTGCTCAATAATAAAAATATCATGCTCTATGGTTTTGAAAACCTGCGTGTCGGAAGCGCGACTGCCCAGCCTGATTGGTTTGTTCCCAAGTATGCGCATGCATTGGGTATTCAGTATTTCATCAATTTAACATTAAGATTTTAAAAATAACCTCAAACGAAAATAATGAAAAAAAACATCTTCACTTTTATCCTCATCGCTTCGCTGACCGTGATCGCAGCATCCTGTGTAAAACAAAAATTTGACAGTCCGCCCGATACTACCAATATTGATCCTAACCTGCCGGTAAATGGCACCATCTGGCAACTGAAACAGAAATACCTGGGTGCTCCGGTTGAAATAACAGACGATATTACCGTTTCAGGTATTGTAGTGGCTGACGACCGTTCAGGTAATTTTTATAAGCAGATCGTAGTACAGGACACTTCAAGCGGTATCGTGGTATTAATTGGCAGAGCCAGTTTATACAACGACTTCCCGATCGGAAGAAAAGTGTATATCAAATGTAAAGGCCTCTGGGTGGGTGCCTATGGCGGTTTTATTCAACTTGGCAGCACACCTGATATCGGCAATGCCCTGAGTGATATTCCTTCGGCAAAAATTTCAAATTACATAGTAAAAGCAAGTTATCCGCATGCGGTGACTCCCCGCATCGTTTCGATTCCTGAACTGACAGCCAAAACCGGCAGCGAACTGGTGAATGCAAAGTGGCTTGGTACCCTGATTCAAATAGATAGTGCTGAGATAAAGCAAGCTGAGGTCGGTACGCCCTACGCTCAGGATCCGAATATTTCATCGGGAACCGACAGAAATGTAAAAGATTGCGCTGATAAAACAGTGATTCTGCGAAACAGCGGTTATGCAAGTTTCAGAAACGTTCCGCTGCCTGCCGGTAAAGGACCGCTGACTGCTATTTATTCAAGATATAATTCTACCGCTCAATTGCTCATCAGAGATACCTCAGATTTGAAAATGTATGGTACCCGTTGCGGTGGTGTTGTCATCACTCCACCTGCAGACATTACAATCGACAGCTTAAGAAAAATATACAATGTCACCGGCGTAAAACTGGGCAATTATAAAATACACGGAGTTGTAACTTCCAGCTCTGCTGAAAAAAATGTCTCTACCGGCACTGCCTTTGTACAGGATGAAAGTAACCGCGGTATCATGGTTTATTTTGGCGGTGCACATTCGTATGTGCTCGGTGATTCGATCACCATTGACTGTTCCGGTGACTCGCTTATTGTGTACATGGGTACGCTGGAGTTAAAAGCTTCTGCCGCTAAAACCACCAAAGTCTCTTCCGGAAAAACGATCAATCCGATGGTAGTTACAATCGCTCAGCTCAATACCGACCTGAATAATGCGACTGTAAAGCTCCGTATGTATGAATCAATGCTGGTAAAAGTACTCAACTGCAACTTTAGCGGCGGCACCGGCGGCAAATATTCCGGCAATACAACCTTAACGGATGCCAGCGGAACCATTACCCACAGAACCGCTACTTCGGCAACTTTTGCTTCCTCACTTTATCTGACAGGTAACCTGCAAAGTGTTACCGGCATAGCGAATAAATATACCACTACCAATCAACTTTCAATCCGTAAGCTGACTGATGTCGTGCAGTAAAATAATCAATCAATCATTAAATAAAATAGCATTCACATGAAAAAAAATCTTATTAGCATTAGCCTTCGCAACGTCGGCTTTTTATTCGCAGGCCCAGGCTCCATTTGCCCTTTCCGGTACATCCTACACCCAGAATTTCGACCAGATTTCCGGCGGATTACCACTTGGATGGAGAGTTGACAGTCTGGTGAATAAAAATGCAGGACTTGGTAACGACGCCATTACCCGGTTTTCGACAGGCGCAACAACCTGGGGTAATACCAGACGTGGGTTTAAAAACCTTGCTTCTGCTGATGGTTTGTTGGCAGCCGCTACAACAGCCGATCAAAATGCCAGCACTGATCGTGTATTAGGCATCAGGCAGGTGAGCGCTTCCGGCTGGGACGATAAAGACAGTCTGGTTTCTGCTTCTTTTCAAATCGCCAATACAACCGGTCTGAATAGTTTTACCCTGCAATTTAAAATTCAGTCGCTGAACACCGGTGCAAAGCGCTACCATAACTGGATCGTACAGTACGGTATCGGAGCTACTCCTGCTACGTTTACGACGGTAACTACCACTCCGGCGACCATCACGCTCGATAGTAATTTTACGAATACCAGCGTGAGTGTCAATTTTGGTGCAGCATTAGATAATCAGTCTCAACCAGTGTGGATTCGCCTGATGCCTTCTGATACTACGATGGGTGGTGGCAACAGACCACATGTTGGTATTGATGATTTCAGTCTTGCATGGAGCGGTGTTGCTGTAAATAATGTACCGCAGATAGTAACGCTGGTGCCTGCTGATAATGCTACCAATATTGCTGCCGGTGTCACCAGTCTTACGGTGACTTTTGACAAAAATATCAGTATTGGTACCGGTAATATTACCATTAATAATCTGACAGATGCCAGCAATCAGATCATTCCTGCCGCCAATGCAACAGTGAGCGGTATGACG
>JADYYU010000321.1 GCA_020853515.1 Chitinophagaceae bacterium
GAAATGACAGAGTCATCAAAAGAAAGTCAGAAGAAATTTTTCAGCTATTTTATCCAGTTACTCGAGCATGCCCTCCGTATGAAGCACACCGGCAATGAGCACCTCAGCCTGGTTGAAACAGAGCAAAAGCTGGTGCAAACCCTGCTGCAGAAAGGCGTACAGGAAACGGTGATCGAACAGATCAGCCAGGTACTGAATGACGCCATTTATCATATTGAGCGCAATGCCAACAGTAAGATACTTTTTCATCATGTGTCATTAAAAGTGCAGCAATTGTTGCGCTCGGCAGCAGCCATTGCCTGATAACAGTCGTTTGCCCGCTGGCAGGCTGTAAAAAAATCCGGCAGTATTAAAGAACGGGAAGGATCGTTTTGGCCGTGATAAGTACTATAAAATACGCCGGAATTGTGTATTTTTGGAAGTTGAAAAAGGTTTTGCAGCCCGAACGGAGCGTCGCAATTGCGATGAGATAAGTGAGAAGGCTGATCACCCAATAAAATTAATCATATAAAAGAAATTATAGAATATGGGATGTGGAAGTTGTGGAACAAGTAAAAACGGGGCTTTGCCTACAGGGTGTAAAGATCATGGATCATGCCGAAGTGGTGGTTGTAACAGATTGAATGTGCACGACTGGCTTAGTTTAATACCAGTAGCTGATTTTTCGCGGCCCTTTCCATTTGTAGAAGTCAGCTTTAATCATGGCAGCCGCAAAGAGTACTTCAAATCTCAAAATCCGCTTCAATTTGAAAAAGGGGATTTTGTAACGGTTGAAAGTAATCTGGGATTTGATGTGGGCATCGTGAGCCTGACCGGTGAACTCGTAAAACTTCAAATGAAGAAAAAAGGTGTCAAAGAGAAAAGTGAGGATATTAAAAAAATTCTGCACCTGAGTACAGAAAATGAAATTGCGCGTCTGGAAGAGAATAAAAAAGGGGAAAAAGAAAAAATGATCCGTGCACGGGTGATCGCCCGTGAACTGAAGCTGGATATGAAAATTGCCGAAGTAGAAGTACAGGCCGACGGTAAAAAGGCTACGTTTTTTTATACAGCCGATGACCGGGTAGATTTCAGGGAACTGATCAGACGATTTGCTGAAAGCTTTAAAGTAAAAGTGGAAATGCGGCAAATCGGCATCAGGCAGGAAGCAGCTAAAGTAGGTGGCATAGGCAGTTGTGGCCGCGAATTATGCTGCAGCACCTGGCTCAACGACTTTAAATCGGTCAGTACAACAGCAGCCCGTTATCAGAACTTGTCGATCAATCAAACAAAACTTTCAGGTCAGTGTGGCAGACTTAAATGCTGTCTGAATTATGAATTGGATACCTACATGGACGCCCTGCGCGTATTCCCCAATCATGTAGACAGGATCAAAACAAAAACCGGCACAGCTTTTCTGCAGAAGAAAGATATTTTTAAAAACCTGATGTGGTACAGCTATGAAAAAAGTAATACACTATACCCACTCACTATTGAGCGGGTCAAAGAAATCAGCGAACTGAATAAACAGGGTGTTTTTCCGGAAGATTTGCAGGCTGTTGAAGTTACCAAAAAAACCATCGCCAGCGAAAAAACTGATTTTGTAGACGTAGTGGGTCAGTTTAGTTTGAAAGGCCTGGAACGCGCCAGCAAAAAGAAAAAAGAAAAGGCTAAAAATCAAAATCAACAGGGAGCTAAACCACAACAGGCAGGCAGTCAGGGCAACAGAACAAACGGTCAAAAACCGGCCGGTGTCAATGGACCTAAACCACAGCCAAATGCGAATAAGCAAAAACCCAAACCACCCGTAAATGCCCAAGCGAATACGCCTCAGGCTAAAAATAACGAAGGGCAGGATAAGTCAGCAAAAAAACCACAACAGAGAAAGCCAAATCCTACGCATAAAAAACCGCAACAGCCTAACGTTGCGAAAGCAAAAGAAACTGAGTAAAGTATCCCCTTTTCAACAGAAAAATTGGGCCTTCGGATAAACACTGCTCTAAAATTGAAAGATTGACCTGCCCGAGCAGGTTCAAACGTTTATCAGATTATTCAAAAGCCGGAAACCCGGCTTTGTATCTCACAGGATGCCCGCATGTGATCATTTTGCCGGACCTATGCCCGTGCATGAGCAGGCATTGACCTTTAAACAGGATGTGGTATTTGGAATGTTTTTCAACCATTCACAAATCCGGTTATATGAAAAAGCAATGATTCGAACAATTCAGGTCTGCTCATAAACTCATATACATGGCCTATATACCCAAACGCCTGAATGGCAATATTGTTATTCAGCAATGAAAACAAATGGGCAGCTACAATTGAAAATTGCCAGCATGTTACCCCTGGATTTTGGAACAGGTTAGGATACTATTGAAACTTGTAGCCAAATGTAAATACCACATGACTTACGCTATTTTTGATCTCTGCCGTCTGCACGTCTGCATCAGCACGGGCGAGTGTGTAAGGCATTTGCTTATAAGTTTGCATAGCTCTTACAAAAGCAGCGTCAATAAACCAGCTTTTAGTGCGGTAACCCACCCCACCGCTGATGTTTAAACGGGAGGCATCATAGCTGCTATTTCTGTAAGGGCTGCCATAATAGGCAACTCCGGCGCGTACGGCGAAATCTTTCATTTTCACTTCAGCACCTCCGCGAAAATTAATGGCACCTTTGTAGGTGTTTTTAAGAACCGTATTGATAGCCTGACTTTCATTTTCGTATCCCTGTCCATAATTATACTTCATGCTTGAATAGTCAACGTATTCCAGATCAGCCGTTATGAATCCGTATTGTTTAAAAAAGGCCGTACCACTTACCAGTGCTTTATAAGGCGTTGACTGGGCGTAGTTAAATGAAAGTGACGTATCCTGGTTATAGATAGAAACAGGATTACTGCCATTATGCAATAATAAACTATCCGTATGTGATTCCATTTCGATGGCGGAGATATCATTAAACTGAATATAGGTTGGTGTGTGAAAGGCGATCCCAAAACGAAAGTTATTATCCGGTTTGAATATTGCACCCAATTTTAAATTGATACCGGTACCGGTGGTACTTAATTTCTCGGTGAAATACATGTATTTAAAATCATTGTTATTTTTGCCTGAAATATCCTCTTCATCAAATTGCAGTGTGCGGTTATAGGTTACTCTCGGAATACCAACAGTAGCACCCAGCATCATTTTATCCTGATAATTACCCCCGGCACTGATCACATACTCCTGCATACCGCCGGTTTCGTAAACTCGTTTTGTTTGTCTGATCCCATCGGTGAAAGGAACATAGGCAACGGCAAGATTTGAATCGGCTCCTGCACCGCGATCGATCAGCCAGGTTTGATAGGCTGCATAAGCCGGATAACTCACGGTATTGACTGCATTGATTCCACCTAATGCATTAAATTCTTCTGCATACTTTTCGATCAGCGAACTTTTGCGATTGGTGCCTGAGTAAGTGTATTCGTTTTTAAAGGTTTCATTCCGGTTCATCCCAAATGCAAATGAGCCCGACTTCCAGGCGCTTTTTTTATATGCGGCCCCTTTTTTAGTGCTGCTCAGCACCAATCCGAAATTGGATATATTCAGTGCGGTACTACCGGTAGAAGTGTTGTTGCCGAGATAGGTTCCCTGATTGTTACTTACGCTGAAAGAGGGCGAAAAAAGCAACTCGCCTCGTCTATAAATTCCGATGCCTGCCGGATTTACAGATAATGATGTAAAGTCGCCGCCGAGGCTTCCCATGGCATTGCCAATTGCCATTGACCTGGCCGTTCCCATATAGCTGGTGTACCCATATCGAAGAGCATCAAATTCGTCTTGCGCGTGCAAACTGATGTTTACTAAAAGTATTAAGCTCACGCCGGTTATGATCTTTTTTATCATGAGAATTGTATTTTATGATTTGTAATTTTTCATAGCAGGTATAAAAAAAGCACACTTGAAATTTTTCTATAAAAAAACTACAGTGTGCAATAAAATGTTGATGCCGGATTATCTTCTTCTGCCGCCACCGCCACCTGAAGATCCGGCTCCCGGACTTGACATTCGTGGACTTTCGCTTCTTGGCGCCTGCTGCATTCGGGGCATTTCTGTCCGCTGTCTTTCTTCACGTTGTTCCATACGCGGCCTTTCAGTTCGCTGTTCATTTCGTTGCTGATTCATACGTTCCTGATTTTGACGGGCTTCATTCGCTCGTTGTTGCTCAGCTCGTTGCTGATTCATACGCTCCTGATTTTGACGGTCCTCATTAGCACTTTGTTGCTCGGCACGCTGCTGATTCATGCGCTCCTGATTCATTCTGTTATTGTATCTCATCTGCTCCTGCACCCTGCTGTCGTTAACGCTGTTGTCGCTGCCGTTGTTGATCGGCTCGTTTCCGCTTCTGTCATTTTGACGAACTGCATTCCCGTTCACAGGTGTATTTCTGTTACCATTTTGACGAATCGTCTCATTGCGCGCATCGTAATTATTTGCAGCATTTGCACGTATTCCGCCATTTCCATTGGATTGTATCACGGGATTTGTACTTTTAAAATTGCCACTTTTCAATTCCATTTGACGATCGCGTCCCCGCAGGTTATTCAGTCCGCTGTTCATCGAAGTCCGTGGTCCATATTTATATCCTCCCCTGGTGCCACCACCGTAGTAGCCGCCGTCATAAAAGCCATCCCAATATCCATTATAATAGCCGCCATAACCACCATAACCACCATAACCGCCGTAGCCACCGTAGCCGCCGTATCCACCATAACCGCCATACCATCCGTTGCCACATCCATAACCGCCCCAGCCATTATTCCACCCATTTCCATAACCATATCCACCCCAGCCATTGTTACAGCCATAGCCGCCATACCAGCCACTTCCATAGCCCCAATTATTGTAACCAAATCCGTTGCTGCCAAAGCCCCAACCGCTATTATAAGCCCATCCGCCATTCCATCCATTATACGAATACCATGATGGATAACTATAACCCCAGTCCCACCAGTAAGGATCGCTGTAATAGCTGCTGTAATAACCGAAATTCCACGACCAGAACGGGCGATAAAAACGACGGATGCGCGTGGCATAATTATATTCATTGTCTATATTATACTGATCATCTTCCTGATCATACTGATAACTGCGCGCCTGTGCATTACTCTGAATAGCTTGTTCATCATCGCCGTACTGCTGTTCCTGCTGCGTTTGAGTTTGCTGCTGACTTTGCTGGTCCTGATTTTTGGTAGCACTTTGCCCGGCTTCGGGTGCACCATTACTATAAACATCATCATACGACTGTGCAAACACACCGCTGCAAGTCAGTACAAAACTAAACATTACGGTAAGGAGGAGGTTTTTCATTTTATATTCTGGTTTATTGTAATAAAAGAGCCGGATTATTCTTTTTCGAAATTACAACATTAGACCAATGAATGAACCTAAAGTTTAATCATTTTTAATCATAAACTAAGTTTTAACAAAAAGGGCGTGGTTTACATTGCCAATAACAACACTATTCCTCATGTTCAAATTAAAATCAGGATACTTGCGTCTGGCGTGCAGCAGTAACTGCAATCTTTTACAGCGGACTATCATGGTGTTAAAAATAGATTTCAAGCTTTTCTTCCATTACCCGTAAAGTTTCAGTTATTTTGCGCCCTGAATAACAAGCACTATGGCAAAGGAAATTACATCAAGAAAAGAAGACTACAGCAAATGGTATATTGATCTCGTGATCAAGGCGGGGTTGGCAGATTATAGTGCAGTAAAAGGCTGCATGGTGATCAAACCTTACGGATACGCAATTTGGGAAAACATGCGTGATGTGCTGGATAAAAAATTTAAAGATACAGGGCATGAGAATGCCTATTTCCCTTTGTTTGTACCTAAAAGCCTGTTTGAGGCCGAAGAAAAAAACGCAGAAGGCTTTGCCAAAGAATGTGCTGTAGTGACCCATTATCGACTAAAAAACGACCCCAATAATCCCGGCAAACTGATGGTTGACCCTGAAGCTAAACTGGAAGAAGAACTCGTTGTGCGGCCCACTTCAGAAGCGATTATCTGGAACACGTACAAAACCTGGATACAGTCATACCGCGATCTGCCTATACTGATTAACCAATGGGCTAATGTGGTACGTTGGGAAATGCGGACCCGCCTGTTTTTACGCACTGCAGAATTTTTGTGGCAGGAAGGCCATACCGCTCATGCCACTCAGGAAGAAGCGCTGACAGAAACAAAACAAATGCTGGAAGTATATGCTGATTTTGCTGAAACGTGGATGGCCATGCCTGTTATCAAAGGTGTAAAAAGCGAAAATGAGCGCTTTGCCGGTGCCCTGGACACCTATTGCATTGAAGCACTGATGCAGGATGGCAAAGCACTACAGGCCGGTACTTCACATTTTTTAGGACAGAATTTCGCAAAAGCATTCGATGTTAAATTTGTCAATAAAGAAAATAAATCTGAGTTTGTATGGGCAACTTCATGGGGTGTCTCAACCAGACTGATAGGTGCACTGGTAATGGCACACAGCGATGATGAAGGTTTGATATTACCACCGAAACTGGCCCCCATACAGGTTGTGATTGTTCCCATTTATAAAGGGGAAGATTCGAAAGCGCTAATTGACGGCAAGGCTCAAACGATCGTGGACGAACTGAAAGCGAGAGGTATAAAAGTAAAATATGACCATAATGATCAAAACCGCCCCGGCTGGAAATTTGCAGAATACGAAATGAAAGGCGTACCTGTTCGTATTGCAATTGGCGCCCGCGATATTGAAAACAATGTGGTTGAAATTGCACGTCGTGATACCAAAGAAAAAAACACGATTTCGCTGGACGGTTTAACTGACCATATTGAACATTTACTGGAAGACATACAACAAAACATCTATAACAAGGCGCTTGGATTCAGAAATGAAAGTATAACTGAAGTA
>JADYYU010000322.1 GCA_020853515.1 Chitinophagaceae bacterium
AGTGGATGAATTTTCGATCGGTTATAAACACCTGCTTCGTTTGCTCGATCATACAAGCAGCAGTGAACTCAAACTGGTGTTTAAAAATTATATTAAAAATTATTATTCCAAAGTCAGCCAATACCCTGAAGTAAAAACCATTTATGAAAAAATCGATAAAATATAGCCTGCTAACGTTTACACTTGTACTTGCATTCAGCAGGTTGCTGGCACAAAACGGATTGTACTTCGACGACAAGCATAATTTTCTGATACCCATGACAGAAAATAATGAGATCAAAGGATATGCCTATGTGTACAAGCAGGACAGGGTGAGCAAAGATTCTAACTGCTTCATCATGGAAGTGTATGATGAACTGTTGCGCGATGTGGGCGAAAAGAAGATCGTCATGCCTACAGGATTTGTGTTTCATTCGGCAGTTTTTAACGGGGCCAACTTTGTGTGCAAGTTTGTGAAAGACAATGAAGCCATTGAGTACAGGGTATTTGACCAGCAGGCTACGCAGGTATTTGATACCACCCTGTACGTGAAAGTTAAAAAAGTGAACGAGGAAACGGAATGGAATTTCAATCCGGTGCCCATCCGTGTCATCAACAATCAGGGCATGATCGATTATGTGTTTGTAAACGATCATGGCAATACTGTACCGATGATCATCTTTCTCTCCAACGATTTTAATATCTGGCAGTACAGTTACCCCCACAGAAGCAATCCATTCAGCGTGCAACAGATCGGGGCCGACGAGCGCTTTATCATAAACGCCATCTATGAATATTCCGGAAAGAAAAATACACCGGTCATCAAAACTTCCGTACAGGTATTATCGGCCGGTGGTGTCCTGATTTCTGAGATGCCGCTCAACAACAATGACTCGGTTACCATACTGCCTATTAAAGCAGATATTGAAAAAGGCAGCATTAAACTGGTATCTGAGTACACGAAGCGGTATGCCAGATACAGTCGCGTTAAATTCGGCATTTGCCTGCACGACCTGAGCCCCAACGGTCAGGTAATTTCATCTGTGTTTAATGAGATCACCCAAACCATGAAAGCGGATTCAGTGATGAAGAAAAATAAATTGCTGGTAAACAGCTATCTGTTTATGCACAAGGCCGTACGTTTAAAAAACGGCAACTGGCTGATCGCTGCCGAGCAGTTTCAGAAAACACATCTTAAAATAGATCTGATCCGCAAACCTACCGTCAAATATAATAAATATGCTATCTGCCTGATGGAAGTAGATGCAGATGCCCACGTAGTGCAAATGCATGTAGAGGCCAATAAGGGCGATGCCGTGATGCTCAGGCACCGGCATTACAGAAATCCAGAAATGGGATCGATGATCATGTATGCCCGTAATCATCTCGATTTTTCGTATTTTCTGCAAGACAACAAAAAAAATACTGACAGAATCTCCTTTATTTTTACCGATTATTTTGCTGAGTCAGCACGCACATTCGTAGGCAATATCCTCTACGACGATGGTAAGTTTACGGTTGACAAATTCCGGATTGCCAAGTTTTCAGACTATACCCGCATCGCTACTTTCCCGGCACGCTTTGGTCGTTTGCTGCTGATCAAGTACGATTATGTGCTGGGTATTTTTGATTTTGAGAATATTAAGTTAAATAACAACGTGCTGTTAAGAGATGCCTATTCGCTGTAGTAATTGCCCGGCTCACAGTAATCACAAGAGGCATCATGACTCTATTTTAGAATAAATACAGCAGTGGGTTAAATACAATGCTGCTGCCGGCAGGTATGGAGTGCAGGAACGAAGCAGCAAATTTTGGACCGCTCATTTAAATTACAGAAAACGAAAAATATATGAGACTCAAATATTTCATGCTGACTTTCACTTTACTCTTTGCGAGAGGTTGCGATTTCTATTCTACCAGTTTATGGTTTTTTGATAATCCTACGGGTGAACAAAATCCACTCTACCGGCTTTTTGGAATTGGCTGGACGGGCTTGGTGATTTCAAATATAATCATTGTGTCACTCATTTTATATGCCTTCTACTACTACACATTTAAATATTCAACAGCAACATTTACAGTTAAACCACGCAACCTGACAGACTTTGTATCAATATTATATTTTAATGAAAGCGGGCATTTTTTTGAAACTTTTTATAAGACTCCTAAAAATAAAAAAACACTGCTAGCCCATTCAGGTTATGTATTAGTCAGAGTTTTGATTTTGATCAGTTTTCTGGCCAGCATTCATAATCTTTGCCAATTCTATCATATACCTTTTTACAATTCATTCCGTGAACTGGTTGTTCGCCCACTTTATGTTATTTATGGACTCATGATATTGTCTATTTTTTATTTTGCTTTCAGCGTATGGAATAAAGAATATCGCCTGACTCTTCAATCTTTTGACTGATCAGAAACAGACATTTGACCATAAAAAACCTTTGTCATCAAGGCCAATGAAGTAGAATTGTACATTATCAGGCAAGTAGGAGGCAAATCGCCCAATGCAAGGCCTGCAACTCATCGGTCATCAATCATTGTATATAAATTTTATTCCCGTTCATCAGTCTCCTGCCCTGCCGGAATCCGGCGGCTTTCTTCCTTTTCAAGCAGCTTCAAATTAGCCCGTTCAATGTCAGTAAAAAACTCTGCCACCTGCAGCAGAGTTGGCTCATACCAGTCCTTTTTCCTGAAATAGGCATCCAGTTCCCCGCCCAGTTTGAAAACCTGTCCATACTTCGCATACAAAGTATGATGCATGATCTCAAGGCTATGGGATGATTTTTTTCTGAAAAAATCAGGTGATTTTAATTCTGTTGATAGTTCGTACAATTCAGGTTCGGCGTAATAGCGCTCTATATTAGAAACATAAAAACCCAGCACCGCAGTGTCTTTATGGTAAGGAATATTTTTCAGCAGATCGCCATACATTATGAGGCCCTTCTGACTTTTTTCATAATTCATAAACTGTGCCCTGAAAGGCCCGAAGCGAAGCTGATTGCTGTCTGCAGACACGATATTGAAAGTTCCGTATTTATGCAGCCGGATATACTCGCGTGTATAATAACTTTTTTCCCAAACACCGTAAATGTATTGTACAATATACTTTGAACCAAAGGGAATTACCAGTACATCAAGATCGCCTACATTAACACCAAACTGATACACGCCTGGCCTGATTTGGCCCTGCGAAAAATTTTGTTTTACATAAGTTTCGTTGCCTGCATTCCACAGCAACTTTGGAATCTGTGCATGCAATACCGTGGCAATACCAACCATTATTATAATTAAAATAGATCGCATGGCTTTAATTTTAGGGCCAAATTTAAACGATAAATTTTAATCCCTGTCCTGCAGGCGTTTTATTTATTTAAGCGATCGCACTTCCGATTATACAGAATTAAATATGCAAAGCCGTGAAAACATCTTATATTAGCATGTGCAAATTCACTGTAACACCCTCTGCAGGGTAATCCGCATGAAAAAAGCACCATTGACCCATTCAAATTTTTACCATGAAAAAAACAAAACGCTCCCTTTTTTTAACGGCTATTTTGTGCATGGCCTTCCATTTTGCAACGCTGGCCCAATGTGGGAATGTTCCGGTAAATCACTGGGAAACCTGCGTGTATGATAACAACAACTGGAAATATGTAGTGCCGGCCGCACCGATAGCGAACTGGACTAGCCCTGCCTTTAACGATGCGGCCTGGAGCAGCGGCAATGGCGGCTTTGGCTATGGCGACAATGATGATGCCACCGTGTTACCGAATCCGACTACGTCTGTTTATATGCGGCGAACCTTTACCATTTTCGATACTTCGCTCATTGTCAATGCCATTTTTTGTATGGATTACGATGATGGATTTGTTGCTTATCTCAATGGCGTGGAAATAGCACGTTCGAATATTCCGGTGGTTTACACCTATAACACCCTGGCCTCTGCAGATCACGAAGCGCAGCTATATCAGGGTTTTCAGCCGGAGTATTTTACCCTCAGTGCACAGGCTATCGATACCCTGCTTAAAAATGGCAGTAATGTACTCTGTGTCGAAACGCATAATTATACGGCCAATTCTACTGACCTCACGTCCCGGCCCTTTTTGAATCTGGGTATGGTCAATGCGAACGTGTACTACGGACCCGTACCAGCCTGGTTTAGTCCGCCTTTTCCCTTGTATTCAAACATCCCCATCATAACGATCAATACTTTAGGGCAGAGCATCGTTGATGATCCACGCATTTTTTGCGACATGGGCATTATCGACAATGGACCGGGCAATATGAACTGTATCACCGATCCTTATAATAATTACAACGGTAAGATATCCATCGAGATCAGAGGGTCTTCATCGCAGATGTTTCCGAAAAAAGGTTACGGGCTTTCAACACTTGACGCCTCCCTCAATCCGCAAAATGTATCACTGCTGGGCATGCCGGCTGAAAATGACTGGGTGCTGCTGGCCTCGTATAACGACAAAGCAAAAATCAGGGATGTACTGGTATTTGACATTGTAAGGGCCATGGGCTGGTATAGTTCACGGGCCCGATTTGTAGAACTGGTGATCAACGGTGACTATAAAGGCCTGTATATTTTTCTCGAAAAAATCAAGCAGGACAAAAACCGTGTCGATGTCAGTTCATTAAAGATCAATATGAATGCAGGCGATTCGCTCACCGGCGGCTACGTCTACAAAATGGACTGGGGCACAGGCAATGCAGGTGCATCCTGGAATACAAGTCAAGGCATTAATTTGCAAAATCATGACCCGAACTGGGATGTGATCACTCCTACTCAAAAAAACTATCTGATCAATTACATCAATAATTTCGAGACGCGCTTGTTTGGCGCCAATTTTACCGACCCTAATCTGGGTTACCGCAAAGTAGCCAATCCATACTCTTTTGCGGACGATTTTATTATACAGGAATTTACCAATAACCTGGATGGCTATAGAGCCAGTAATTACATGCATAAAGACCGCGAAAGCAAATGCGGACGCCATACACTCGGACCCTACTGGGATTATGGTATTACGTTGGGCAATGCCAACTTTTGTTTTGGAGAAAATACTGCAGGCTGGCAAATCGACAACGGCTGCACCGGAACGGGTGTAAGCACCTGGATACAAAGAATGTTTCAGGATCAGTGGTTTAAAAATCTGACCAACTGCCGCTGGAATGAATTACGTCAGGGCGTCTTAAGCAACAGCGCCCTATTCACAAAAATAGACACTTATGCCAATTACATCCGCTATGCAGCCAACCGCGATTCGGCCCGTTGGGGTATTATCGGGGTGTATGTATGGCCAAATCAATGGACACCCGGCACTTTTCAGGCTGAGGTCGATTCGATGAAAAGCTGGATCGGTCAGCGGCTCACCTGGCTGGATGCCAATATCTATCCCACATTACAACCTTGTAACAGTGTAGCCGGTATGAGTCTGGTAATAGATGAGATCAATTTTCACAGCGACAGCACCACCGATGCAGGCGACTGGATAGAATTGTATAATTATGGTGCTTCCGCAATTAACCTTTCCTATGCGAGTATTATTGACGGGGATAGTTATGAGCGCTATTGTGTACTCCCCAATAATACAACACTGGCAGCCGGTGCGCGGCTGGTAATTTACTCCGATAGCATCACTTTTGCCACAGAGTTTCCCGGTGTGGTTAATAAAATCGGACCGCTCTGTTTTAAGCTCAATAATCTGGGGCAGAAAATTGTGATCAAAGACAAGGACAATAAATTTATATATTCCGCCAATTACATGGATACCTGGCAATGCGCTGCAGATGGCCATGGCCGCACCTTGCAATTACTAAATACCGGTGCCAATCCGAATGTTTCGTCATCATGGTTTGCAGGTTGCATGGGTGGCTCACCCGGTGTGGCTTATACACCCTGCACTGAAAACTTAATTTACTCTGAGATCAATTACAATTCTTCTGCGGGTGCTGATGCCGGCGACTGGATTGAGCTACACAATAAAAACACACAGGCTTATCCGCTGGCCGGCTGGACGATCCGCGACGGAAGCGACAATAATGTGTTTACCTTTCCGGCAAACAGTATCATTGCCCCCCTGGGATATTTAGTGGCCTACAGTGACGCAACCAAGTTTAATGCACAGTTTCCGGCTGTTCCCAACAAGGTAGGCCCGATGGGCTTTGGCTTTGCCAGTGCAGGCGATGTGGTGCGGGTGTTTGACAACACTGGCAAACTGCGCTTTAGTGTTTGTTATGGCAGTTCAGCCCCCTGGCCCACCACACCCAATGCCGGTGGCTTTACCCTGGAAAATGCGGCTTACAGCGGCAATCAGAATGCGAGCACCACCTGGTTTGCCGGTTGCCTCAAAGGATCACCCGGCGTAGCTTACACACCATGCTGGCCGGCAGCAACCAATGATGTATCCACAGACGATTTTATCACTTTATATCCTAATCCTGCCAGTCAAACTTTAAATATCAAATCATCGCTGGCACTCGATGCCATTGTCATTTACGATCAAATGGGCCGGCTGATGTTCAGGACAAGCCATGCTGATCGCAAAATAGATATTTCGGCCTTACCAAATGGTATTTATCATTTGCAATGCCAAAGTAATGGTACCGTGTATAACGTAAAGTTTGTGAAAGCAGATTAGTGTGAATTGACTGCATGGGATTGTATGTACAATGGCAAAAAATGAAAGTCATTGTCTATATTTGTGTGGCAGTGGCCATGTAAACCGGCTTTAAAAAAAATAGCGATCTGCATTAAAATTTCGTTTATGAGAAATACTCTCTATCTGCTTTTTGTCCTGCTTTCGTTCAGGGGATTCGCACAAACAGAAAAGGACACCTGGTTCAGGGCGTTCCCGATCACTGCCTATATTACCGATGCTGTTGACAGTATTAAGATCGTGCAGGTGATGTTGCCTGAGGGCGTATCGTTCGCTGAAAAGCAGTTGGGTTTATTAAAAGGAAAATATCGCGACCGGCGTTCTGATACCATGACGATAGGCACCGGAAGATGCAACCTGATCAAAGGCAATTATTATTATTTTACGATCAGTTACAAACAAAGCAGGATATTGCCAAGAGAGGGTGATCTTCTTTTTACGATGATGAAAAGAACACCCGTCTACCATGGAAATATTGTAAAACTCTCCGCTTACTTTATCGGACTGCTTAATGTGTATGACAAACCATTATATGATAGGTTTGCCATTTTTTCGCAGTGGACAAAAGCCGATGAAGATAAACTTGTTGCTGTAATTGTGGAAGATATCCATTTTACAGGAGATTATTTTTTGAAACAAAATCCCGCTATGAATGTAAATATAGCTAGTGGGAAGTTTGAAGGAAAGCCCTTGCTGAATACGATGATCGGATGCAATCAGCAAGATATAATTGACTTTTTTGAATATATGATTGCGAGGCCCAACCTCTATGCCGGCCACGAATGGAAAATAGCTGAAATATTTGCAACCTGGCTTTCAGCAGGGGCCCCGACGGTTATAAAAAAGTAAAGTCCCTGTCCAAAACAGGAAAGTCTGCAGTTGATTATTTAAGTACCGGATTGAATCCTTGCTCGTTGCCCCCCACTTTTATTGTATAGAATATAATGATGCAGACCTATTGATTTTCAGTGCACCTTTGCAACAGAGATTACCCTAAAATCTTGCCTGTTACATGGAGCAAAAAGACATCGCCTACTCAATACTCGAACTTGCTGTCGTTTCTGAGGGCGAATCAATACAACAAACCCTGCACAATTCACTGACCCTGGCAAAAACAGCAGAAGCCTGCAAATACCGGCGTATCTGGTTTGCCGAACATCACACTTCAGCCCATATTGCCAGCAGTGCCACGGCCTTACTCATTGGTTATATTGCTGAAAACACCTCCGGCATCCGCGTGGGTTCCGGTGGCATTATGCTGCCAAATCATTCACCCCTCATCATAGCCGAGCAGTTTGGCACCTTGGCGCACTTGTATCCGGGCCGTATCGATCTGGGACTAGGGAGGGCTCCGGGTACAGATCAACAAACGGCTGCTGCCATCCGGTCAGATTTTATGCCGGCGGCCCTTGCCTTCCCTGAAGAAGTGGAAAAGATACAGCAGTATTTCTCTGCGGCTAATAAAATATCAAAGGTCAGAGCACCCCTTGCCGAAGGAACCGGTGTACCACTTTACATACTCGGCTCAAGCACTGACAGTGCTCATTTAGCGGCTGCCAAAGGATTGCCTTATGCCTTTGCAAGCCACTTTGCAGGCACGCATTTAATGCAGGCACTCAAAATATACCGTCACGAATTCCGGCCGTCAGAAAGCTGTCCTCAACCATATACAATGGCTGGTATCAATGTGTTTGTCGCAGATACGGATGAAGCAGCCGAACAACTATTCAGCAGTGTGGTCAGGCTTTTTATAGGTGTGCTCAGCGGTGGCAGAAAACCGCTGCAAGCACCTTCAACGCTGACGGATGAGTTAAAAGAATTGCTGCATCATCCTGCCTTACATCAAATGTTGAAATACTCTTTTGCAGGCAGCAAGCAGACGGTCAAAAATAAAATTATGGCCTTTATTGCAGAGACACAAGTGGATGAGTTGATCGCAGTATCCGCGATGTATCATATCAGCGACCGGATCAGATCGGTGCAATTATTTGCAGAGATCATGCAGGAAATTAATAGTGGCATGTAGGTCCGCTGCAGGCTGCATCTGCGAAAGCATTCCGTTTATAGAAGGCTGTACTTTGCCAAACTTCGGATTTATACAGCTACTGAAAACCAGCCCTGACGACAGTGCAAGTGGGAAGCAGCAAAGCGATCTGATTCAGTTGGCATTCAGATCATTTACAAATTACTTACCGTGACATTGTTTAAACTTCTTACCGCTGCCGCATGGACAAGGGTCATTACGGCCAATTTTGGGTTCGAGGTTACGCACAGGCTCCTTTTTCACAGGGGTAGGATCGTAATAGTCATTTTCATTGGCCGCATAGTCTTCACCGGCCGCATCAATTTCTTCTTTGTTGGCGCGCATACGGCTCATGTCCGTTTTTTCGACCCGGGCCTGATGGATATCCTGCTCTTCCTGCATTGGAATACCGCAACGTATCAAAAACGAAACAATGTTTTTATTGGTAACGCCGATCATTTCTTTAAAAAGATTAAAAGCCTCAAACTTATAGATCAGTAAAGGATCCTTTTGTTCGTAACTCGCAAGCTGCACACTCTGTTTCATTTCATCCATCTGACGCAGATGATTTTTCCAGGCTTCGTCTATTAGTCCCAGAGTGATCTGCCTTTCAAGGGCATTTACGAGTTCCCTGCCATCAGAGCTGACACTTTTTTTCAGATCTGCAATAATCTGCAAAGCCCGGTGGCCGTCTGTAAACGGTACCGCAATATTGTCGATCCGGTCACCATTTTGCTCCAGAATATTTTTCAATACCGGCATTGTTTGTTCTCTCAGATTATCCAGTTTTTTCGTGTACAGATCTTTCAACTGAAAATACAGTGTGTCTGTGAGCGCTTCAGCAGAAATTTTCAAAAATTCCTGTTCGGTGATCTGCGGTTCAAATGCGAAATCACGGATTACTTCAATTTTAAATTCTTCGTAATTTCTTTTGCTGTCGAACTGTGTGGCTATCAGATTACAACTATCATAAAATGCATTGTCGAGGTCCATGGCCAGTCGTTCGCCAAACAGGGCGTTTCTTCGACGGGTGTAGATCACTTCGCGTTGCGCATTCATCACATCATCATACTCCAGCAATCGTTTACGGATACCAAAGTTATTTTCTTCCACTTTCTTTTGTGCGCGTTCGATCGACTTGCTGATCATACTATGCTGAATCACATCACCGTCTTTATGGCCCAGTTTATCCATCCATCCGCTGAGTTTGTCACTGCCAAACAAGCGCATCAGGTCATCTTCGAGAGAAACAAAGAATTGTGAACTACCCGGATCACCCTGACGACCGGCACGGCCACGCAACTGCCTGTCTACACGTCGGCTTTCATGTCTTTCAGTACCGATGATGGCTAGACCGCCGGCTTTTTTCACATCCGGTGCCAGCTTAATATCCGTACCCCTGCCCGCCATATTGGTGGCAATGGTAACCGCACCTGTCAATCCTGCCTCGGCTACTACCTGTGCTTCACGGGCATGTTGCTTAGCATTCAATACATTGTGAGGTACCTTGTCGAAGGTCAGCATTTTGCTGAGCAATTCAGAAACTTCCACTGAGGTAGTACCTACCAGAATAGCCCTGCCCTGATCGCGCAGTTTCTTTACTTCTTCTATGACAGCTCTGTACTTTTCTCTTTTTGTTTTGTACACCAGATCCTGCTCATCTTTTCTGATCACATTTACGTTGGTAGGTATCGTGGTTACGTCTAATTTATAAATCGTCCAGAACTCACCGGCTTCCGTTTCTGCAGTACCGGTCATACCGGCCAGTTTGTGATACATTCTGAAATAATTTTGCAGGGTAACTGTGGCGAACGTTTGTGTAGCTGCTTCCACATCTACATTTTCTTTGGCTTCAATAGCCTGATGCAGACCATCGCTGTATCGTCTGCCATCGAGGATACGACCCGTTTGTTCATCCACAATTTTCACTTTACCGTCCATTACCACATATTCAACGTCTTTTTCAAATACAGTATAGGCTTTTAATAATTGCTGAATGGTATGAATTCTGTCGGCTTTCAGTGAATATTCCTGAATGAGGGCGTCCTTCTGACGGGCTTTGTCTTCGAGCGGCATATTTGCGCTGTCGATGGCGGCCAAACCGGTAGAGATATCGGGCATCACAAAAAAGTCGGCATCTTCTGCAGTATTGGTCAGAAAACTGATCCCCTTTTGGGTCAGGTCTACCTGATTATTTTTTTCATCGATGGTAAAATACAGTTCAGCATCTACCTTCGGCATGTTCTTTTGCTGATCGGCGAGATAATAGTTTTCGGTTTTTTGCATGATCTGCTTAATACCTACTTCACTCATAAATTTAATGGTAGAAGTATTTTTCGGCAAGCCTCTGTGTGCGCGGAGCAAAGCCAGGCCACCACCTTCTTTGTCGTCGTTACCGCCGGCTATGAGTTTTTTGGCTTCCAGCAAAAAGCTGTTCACCACTTTACGCTGCACTTCCACCAGTTTTTCAATACGGGGTTTGAGGGTATGATATTCCTGATCGTCGCCTTTGGGTACAGGACCAGA
>JADYYU010000323.1 GCA_020853515.1 Chitinophagaceae bacterium
CTCCAGTTACCTTTTCTTCTCCTTTTCTCTTTGTAAAAGGATGCCTCAACTTCAAAAAATGCAAACCTGCAACTTTTAAGCCCGCAACAAATTACTGTTTACTCAACACCCCACTATAACATTTGCCTTCAAAGTCAGTTTTGTAAAAATAGATGCCTGTTGGAAAGGCGCGTAAATCTAAGGTCGTATTCAAACTTTGTTCGAGAATTTTGTTTCCGTAAATATTGTAAACCTGCATAATACCTTTTACATAATGATCGGGAAAAGATATATGGAATATCCCTGAGGAAGATGGGTTGGGATAAACTGGTAATTGATTGTGAACAGAAAGGTCGTTTGTACCCGCAAGGAAATCGCACCAACCGGTAGAGACTTCATTTATGATCCATCCCGCCTGATTATTACTTATACTGTCTGATTGAAATACAAATCTGATTGCATTAATACCATAGGATCTTCCGGGTTTAACCGGTATCGCAAAATTAAAAAGTAAAGCTGAATATTCCCATCCATCACTTTTTCCACTCCAGGCCTTTCTGCCATCGAGCAATGTGTCAAAATTATTTATCGCATAAAACTGGCCGTAGTAACTGTATAGATTGCAAAACCGGTAAATGTCAAAATTATTGGCAAATGAATCTGCGGGGTACCAATGTGCACCTGAATCTTTCGAAAATTCTAACCAGCAGCCGTCTCGTAAAGTATCAGTTTCGAACTTATGCCAGAATTTAAGATAATAACTGTAATTATTATTCCACTGCGAGTGAGGTGTAACCGGTAGCAAGAAATGAAACGCAGAAAAATTATTTGGGACATAGGGGTTTGCTGTATCTGTGATGATCGCACAAGCAGTATCCCTGATATCCATGCTTCCAAATTTAACTGCCCTACCTTTCTGCCAGCAATTACCGACAGCCTGCTCAATTACAATATTGAAATTGGGATTAGAACCTGCGTCACAGGTGTTATATACTGTATCAATAACCGGTGAATAAAGTCCGGGATAATAAATACAGCTCGCTGTGTCCAATCCCATTCCCTGTGCTTTTGCCTGCAGGCAACAGATTAAAGCAGCGAATAATGTAAATAGGGTTTTCATAAATTGAAGATACAAAAACTATTATTATCGTGTATTTATTAACAAAAAGCACCTGCCTCCCTACCCTGCAGCTCCGGGTTCAGGTAGGTCAAACCAGACTGAGCTGTTGATCTTTGATCATTGTGTAAGGATACTATGCAGCAACAAATATTTGAAATTCCTCTTAATTAAACGATTCCCCATTTTCAAATCACCATCCGCCGCGGCGGGCAGCACATTTTAATTTTCCGCGTATTTGTTCACAATCGCCTCGCAACAACTTTTAATTTCTGCAAACACCGGATAGTAACCATCCTTGTCTCCATACCAGGGATCGCTTACTGATCTTTGCTGACCGGGAAACTGCTCATTTAAAAACAACATCACTTTATTTTCGTCTAATTGAGATCCGGCAATACGCTGCATCTCAAATAATACATCTGAAGCGAGCGCGTAAATTTTATCGTAACGTTTCAGATCCTCCTTTACAAATTTCCGGGCTTTTTGCAATGAGATGTCAATCCCATTTTCTTTGCACACAGCCTGCGAATGCGGATGGGGTGCTTTGCCGATATGGTATGACTCGGTACCTGCACTATCAACTTGCCAGTCGAGATGATTTTGGGCGATCAGATTGCGCATCACACCTTCAGCAATGGGTGAGCGACAGATATTTCCGAGACAAACAAAGAGAATTTTCATAATATTTCCGCAGACGGATTTGTTTGATACTATAACTAAAATGAGGCATGCTAAAAACGATCGGGCATTCTTTAAAATGCACACCTAAAGCCCCCCTAACCAATGATCCAGGTGAATTTCAGTTCGCGGTCAGGGATGACCATGCGCTCAGAAATTTTGGTGAGCCTATCCGGCAATTTCATCAGATAATCTCGCGCTTTTTCGCCATTTTCTTTTAATCCGGTCAGCGATTCAATTTTCCATTCTTTCAGCAGTTCTTTCATAATATTTACATAGTCGGTGGCCGTGTAAACACCCAAACGCTGAGCGGCATCAGAGAAATTGGCAAACGTATTGACCTTGTCGCCCAGTTCCCGCATGCATTGCGCAGGCATCACGATCTTTTTACGCATCATATCTTCAAACGCCAGAATCATTTCATTGGTATCGATTTCGAAAATGCGGGATATGAATTGCTTGTAAGCACTGGCATGGCGCGCTTCATCAGCAGCGATCAGACCACAGATTTTTGATAAGATCGGATTGCCGCATTTTTTCGACAAAGTGGCTACCCTGCGATGCGAAATATTGGTAGCCAGTTCCTGAAAGCTGGTATAGCAGAACGTTCTGTAGGGGTCGTTATTCGTATCCAGATCAAAACCATCAGCGATGAGATATTGAGTTGATGCTTCAAATTTTGGCATATCGATTCTACCACTCAGATATAAATACCTGTTTAGCAAATCGCCATGACGGTTTTCTTCAGCAGTCCACGCTCTGATCCATTTCATCCAGCCTGCTTTTACATTGGTACGAACTCCTTCAAGCGCACCCAGCCAGGTTTCATACGTTGGCAAAGCCTCTTCTGTAATAGTGTCGCCTACCAGCACGGCCAGCAAGTCGTAACTCATATTTTCCGCCTGACCCTGTATTTCCTTCAGGTCGCTCATAAAGGATTCCGCATGGGTAGCAGGCAGCAGATCACCGGGCTGCCAGTTCGTTTCAACCGGACTCAGGTAACTAATACCTGTTTCGTCAATTTCCTTTTCTAAAAATAACATGACTTCCTGACGGGAAGGTGTGAGGGCTTGATGCATCTAA
>JADYYU010000324.1 GCA_020853515.1 Chitinophagaceae bacterium
GCTGAGGACGGTCTTTCGCAATTACGCAGCAATGCGGCAGAATTACCTGATTATATATTTTTAGATTTGAATATGCCGGGTATGAACGGTAAGGAATGTTTAGAAGTGATAAAAAAAGACCGGATCTTAAGTTCAATTCCGGTTATCATATACAGTACCTCTTCCTCAAAAACAGACCGGGATGAAACATTGTCGCAGGGTGCTTCCTATTTTTTAACCAAACCCTCCGAATTTCGTAATATTTGTGCAGCGATCTCCAACATTATGCAGCAGGATTTTGCTGTGAGAGCAACCGCACTTTAAATGTCTGTTTAAATTAAAAACCACCCGGATTATCCAGATGGTTTTTCGATTTGGCTGAGAGGTAAAAATGCTTATTCAGACTGATTTGTCTTCATGCCCCATAGTTCCATCTGTGCTTTTTTATCGGCACTGTTGGGCAACGTTTTATAATAAAAGACCACTTTTTTCAAACTTCGTTCACCACCGTTGAGGTCTATTACCTTGCTTTCCTTGTCCTGACTGATGCTTGCATTTACATCTATATTTTGCTGCTCGCCATTTTCATAATAAACTTCAATCCGGATCAGTTGTACCGGGGCATCCGTCACCTTAAAACGGATAGAAGCAAATCGATCGGCTCCGAGTATCAGGATTTCATCTTTTTCCCGGTCAAAGTTTACCATGGTCTCTGCCATTTAATGCCAGCCATCTTTGTCGCTTGCGATTACGGCTGCTGTCTGTGCCTGAGAATGCAGCAAGCCACTAACTATAAACAAAGTCGCCAAAAGTATTTTTTTCAGAAAGATTAGTTTAAGTGCATTATATCAACATGCAAATTTCAATCAGACACGACCTACGTCTGTTACATTCCTATTTTTAAAAGTTACATAATTTCTATGTGAACATAAAAGACCCGCAATTATGTAATTTAATTCTTTTAAAATATAATAAATAACAAAACGAATCAAACAATTTTACATCAGAATTTATAACTCCAAATTCCCCAACCTATGGCAACCAAAGAAAAAAAAACAATCGATAAAAAGCTGCGTAATCTGCAACAGAGCACGCAAAACGGGCAGGATCAAATGCTGACGACCAATCAGGGTTTAAAAATAAATGACAATCAAAACTCACTCAAATCAGGGGAACGCGGGGCCACTTTACTGGAGGATTTTATACTGCGCGAAAAAATTACTCATTTTGATCATGAACGGATTCCTGAGCGTATTGTACACGCCAGAGGTTCAGCGGCTCATGGGCACTTTGAATTATATGAACCCATGTCAAAATATACCAAAGCTAAATTCCTGAATCAAGCCGGCGTAAAGGTACCCGTCTTCGTTCGCTTCTCCACCGTTGCCGGTTCACGCGGATCTACCGATCTGGCTCGGGACGTACGGGGCTTTTCAGTAAAATTTTATACCGATGAAGGAAATTACGACCTGGTAGGAAACAATATGCCGGTGTTCTTTATTCAGGATGCGATCAAATTTCCTGATCTGATACATGCCGTAAAACCCGAACCTCATCATGAAATGCCACAGGCAGCGTCTGCTCATGATACCTTCTGGGATTTTATATCGCTGATGCCTGAAAGTATGCATATGATTATGTGGGCCATGAGCGACAGGGCCATTCCTCGCAGTTACCGTATGATGGAAGGTTTTGGTGTGCATACTTTTCGTTTGATCAACGAAGCCGGAAGATCTCATTTTGTAAAATTTCACTGGAAACCATTATTAGGTGTACATGCCGTGAGCTGGGATGAGGCCCAAAAAATATCGGGCAAAGATCCTGACTTTCATCGGAGAGATTTGTGGGAAGCGATCGAAAACTGAGCGTATCCGGAATGGGAACTGGGTCTGCAGATTATTCCTGAAAGTGATGAACATAAATTCCCTTTCGATTTACTGGATCCTACCAAACTAGTGCCCGAAGAAATGGTACCGGTTAAGATCATTGGCAAGATGACTTTAAACAGAAACCCAGCTAACTTCTTTGCCGAAACGGAGCAGGTGGCCTTTCATCCGGGGCATCTCGTACCCGGCATCGATTTTAGCAATGATCCCTTGTTGCAGGGCAGGTTGTTTTCATATACTGACACGCAACTTTCCAGACTGGGAGGCCCGAATTTTCATGAGATACCCATCAACAGACCGGTAGTGCCTGTGATGAATAATCAACGTGACGGGCATATGAGACAAACCATTAACAGTGATCACACAAGTTATGAGCCGAATACAATCAGCAACGGCTGTCCTTATCAGGCAAAAATGAGCGAAGGAGGATTTAGCACTTACCAGGAAAGAATAGATTCAAAAAAAATCCGCGAACGCAGCCCGAGCTTTTTTGATCACTTTAGTCAGGCTACCTTATTTTTCAACAGTCAATCGGATGCTGAAAAAAATCACCTGATTCAGGCGCTGCGATTTGAACTGGGAAAAGTAACCCAGGATAGCATCGTAACAAGAATGCTCTTTTTGCTGACCAAGGTCGATAAGAATATGGCGAGGCAGGTGGCGGAGGGCCTCGGGATGAAACTGAGCTCAACAGCCCAAACAATGATCAATCACAGTGTGCCTGCTGATGCAAATATCAAAAAATATCAACCGGTTACTGTAAAATTGGATCTCGAGCGGTCTGCAGCCTTGTCGATGGTCAATACAAAAAAGAACAGTATAAAAAGCAGACAGATTGCGATACTGGCAGCAAACGGTGTACAATTGGATACAATATTAAAAATGAAAGCGGCGCTGGAAGCAGAGGGTGCGCAATGTAAAATAATCGCACCAACCGGAGCTGAAATCAAAGGTGCCGGTGGCAAAAGCATTAAGCCAGACCATGCACTGTTTACAACCGCCTCTGTGTTGTTTGACGCCTTGTATTTGCCCCCTGGTATCGGAAGTGCAAAAATACTGATCGATGACGCGGATGCCGTTCATTTTATCAATGAGACATTCAAGCATTGTAAACCGATTGCAGCCGATGGCGACGGCATTGATCTGCTGAAAAGTACGCATGCCGGAAACAGAATAGATACCAATGCCAAAGATAATGCGGAGCTTGGTATTTTACTGGACAAATCAATTGCTGACTTTGCTGCGGCGATCAGGCAACACCGGTTTTGGGCCAGAGAAAACAGGTCGAAAGTACCGGCCTGATCTACTCACTAAAAACAATTAAAATATGAATAATTTCTGGAGAACCATTATTGCAGGTTACGGCGCTAAAAAACTAGGCGGGGGGTGCATCGGCACTATCCTCGTATTTGTCATACTATACTTTTTGCTGGGACAATGTAACTAAATCAACAACTAATTCTAAAATAAACCATCATGAAAGCTAACTATTTATTATTAATTATTTTATCCCTTTTAAGCTGCACCCTTGGTGGCTGTGAAGTTGTAGAAGGAATTTTTAAAGCCGGCGTATGGTCTGGAGTGCTGATGGTAGTATTGCTGGTGGCACTATTAATCTTCATTTTCACCAGAATAGGCAAGGGTAAAAATTAATTGTTTACATGCAAGTTGACAGACAACAATTACCCGCATTTTTTTCTGCAGTGCTTGATTTTACACGAATCATATTTTAGATAGCAACATGAAATTTTCATCAGGGACTGAACGCAGGTTCATGCTGAAATCCAACCGCTTGCTGATTTGTTTGTCACACCGGAGTAGTTGATCGTGTTAACGGCAAGTGGGTTGTCTGGTAACAGAACGCTCTACATTATTTCACAGCTCGTGTACAAAAAATTGGCTGTTGAATGAATGTAGGCGATCTCATTAAAAAAGCTATTGTATGTGCTTCGGTTCTCTTATAAAAGAAGTTGGCATTATATATCTGCAAATGCTGAAAAGAATGGGAACTATATAATACATGGGCTATATCCTATAAAGCGACCGACCGTAATTTAACCATCTTTGCAGCGCATTCCACAGGGTTTGCAAACTAATACCGAATAAAGCCTTAGATAGCCGAATATGATCATACTAAGTGATCTCAAAAAATGATCGGTTGCAACAAAAAAAACGTATCAACCGAGTATGAACAGGCATGGCCCCATCATTATTGTAGAAGACGACAAAGAAGATCAGGAACTTCTGAAGGAAGCGCTTGCCGAACTGCAAATAGAAAATGAGATCATTCTGTTTGGCGATGCTGAGGAGGCGCTTCAGTTTCTCCTTCATACACAAGTGGAACCCTTTATTATACTATCGGATGTAAACATGCCAAAAATAGGAGGCGTAGAATTAAGAAGACGATTGCAGAGCCAAAACGATATCCGAATACAATCAGTGCCGTTTTTATTTCTGACAACCAGTGCGGAAAATAGTGCTGTGAAAGAGGCTTATCAGCAATCTATTCAGGGATTTTTTATTAAGCCATCTACTTTTAGCGGTATCCGCAAATTACTGCAAACGATCATTGGCTACTGGCAAAACTGCGTTGAACCGTATTAAAGAAATCCGGAATATCAGCAGGAAGTTGCCGAGTTTTAACTGTTCAACTGCCAGATCGCATAATTTAAGGTGGTGGCAAAGCTTACCCACAGTAAATAAGGCAAAAGCAGCCACGCAGCCAAATGGCTAAAACGACGAAAGAAATAAATGCAAAGGATAATACTGATATCGAGTAATAATATTTCTGCGAAAGCAGCTCCACTTGCCTGTAACCTGAAAAACAAGATACTCCAGAAAAAATTAAGTGTCAGTTGCAAACCAAAAAAGAAGTAGGGGAGTTGCTTACTTCCGGCTACAGTACTTTTCCAAATCAACCAAAGCGATACCCCCATTAATAAGTAAAGTGTTGTCCATACAGGCGCAAAAAGATAAGAAGGCGGATTCCATGAGGGTTTAATCAGACTATCGAACCAGACACTTTTACCTGCATTACCCAGAAAACCACTCACAATCCCTATAGTCTCACAAAGTACAATATACAAGGCCAGCCTCCAGCCGCTACCTTTCAGAAGGGCATCCTGTTGTTTAGTTTCTTCTTGATTCATTGTAGATCTTATTTTAATATTGAATTTGATGTCACTCAAAAAGCTGACATGCAAAGGTGCAAAAACAACACCTGATATTCTTATAATATTTACACGATTCATTATACTTTAAGGTGCAAGTTATATCTGCTGCAGCTATCTGTAAATTATGTAAAAAAATCAGTCGGAATTGTAACAGCTAAAGATAAAGATAAGTCATATTTGTGCTGAACAATATACACTCACACAACTATAAAAAAGGAATTGATTATGAAACCGATCCATCTCTTACTGGCCGATGACGATCAGGAAGATTGCGAACTCTTTAGCGAGATTCTGGGCGAACTGGAACCGGAAACACAGCTTACAATGGTACATGATGGCGTACAACTCCTGCAAACACTGCATAATAGCGATACAGATCTTCCTGACGTCGTATTTCTCGACCTGAATATGCCGCGCAAAAGTGGTTTTGAATGTCTGGAAGAGATCAAAGAAAACAGCCGGTTAAAGCATATACCGATCATTATTTTCTCAAGTTCCTTCGACCCCATTACAGCAGAAAAACTGTTGCAAAACGGTGCAAGAAATTATATCTGCAAACCATCAGGCTATTCGCAGTTGAAGCATGTAATTTCAAATGCTGTAGAATATATTGTAAAGCAAACGACCGCAGATCTTTAAATATTAGATCTTACCGGCATCTTCCTGTGCTACCAAATGATCCTCAGCTTTTTGCAGAGCCCACCGGTAGGCGATGTCAAGTTGTTCACTCATACTTAAATGACTATTGTCGAGCACCACGGCATCATCGGCTTTGCGCAGCGGACTGATAGCACGGGTAGAGTCGATATGATCGCGATGCTGCAGGTTGTGCGACACTTCATCGATCGTTACTAACTGGCCTTTCAGCGACATTTCCGCAAATCTTCTTTGGGCTCGTATTGTTTCACTGGCGGTCAAAAATATTTTTAGTTCAGCCTGTGGAAATACGGTGGTACCAATATCGCGACCGTCCATTACGATGCCTTTTTCAAGACCCATTAATTGTTGTTGTGCTACCGCGAATGAACGAACTTCACCGAGGGCTGCCACTTCACTCACCTGACCGGATACTTGCATCGTGCGTATTTCATGCTCTACTGCCACTCCGTTCAAATGTATTTTATTGTCCACAAAATGAAGTTTTATCTGCTCAAGCGACTTTGTGACGGCGCTATGGTCTGACGTATCGGTTTGCTGTTGTAAGAAATAATAAGTAATGGCCCTATACATAGCACCGCTATCAATATAGGTGTAGTGCAATCGTCCGGCTAATTGCCTCGCCAGGGTACTTTTGCCTGTAGATGAGTGGCCGTCAATGGCAATGATGATCTTTTTCATTCAGTGTGCAAAGAAAACATTTTTTTTATTAAGAAACTGCAACTACGGAAGCGGAAGGATTGAAATAGGCGTTTTTTTTCCTAATAAGATTTAAATATGGCCGACAATTCCCGAAGGCAGTTTAGCAGAGGTTATATTTGTTACAAAAAAACAGACTTATGAAACAGCACAAATTTTTAAACATCCTGCTGACGGTGATCAGAATATTTGTCGGTATTCTATTTATTTTTTCGGGACTGATCAAAGCCAACGATCCTTCCGGACTCGCC
>JADYYU010000325.1 GCA_020853515.1 Chitinophagaceae bacterium
AACTGATGAAGCGGCCACTTTCTTTTAAATTAAAATCAGAACATACATAAAACCAAGACATGGCAAAAAAAATTAATCTGGAATTCAATAAAAACGAGGATGGAATGAAACTCGCTGTCAGCGATATGAAAAAAAAGCTGGCCGTGATCGAAAAAGGCGGTGGCGAAAAAGCGATAGCGAAGCAGCACGAAAAGGGTAAACTCACTCCCCGCGAACGGATCGATTATCTGATCGATAAAAATTCAGAATTTACAGAACTCATGGCCTTTGCCGGTTATGGTATGTATGAAGAACATGGGGGCTGCCCTGCAGGCGGTACAGTGGCCGGGCTTGGGTATATCAAAGGACGGCATTGTGTGATCGTGGCCAACGACCAAACGGTGAAAGCAGGTGCCTGGTTTCCGATCACCGGTAAAAAAAATCTGCGACTTCAGGAGATCGCCATGGAAAACAGACTGCCGATTATTTATCTGGTCGACAGTGCAGGAGTGTATTTGCCCATGCAGGATGAAATTTTTCCTGACAAAGAGCACTTCGGCAGAATCTTTCGAAACAATGCCCGTATGAGCAGTATGGGTATTACTCAGATTGCTGCTGTGATGGGTAGCTGCGTTGCAGGCGGCGCTTACCTGCCCATCATGAGCGACGAAACACTGATGGTAGAAGAACATGGATCGATCTTTTTAGCAGGTCCGTTTTTAGCGAAAGCTGCGATCGGTGAAACAGTAGATATACAAACTCTCGGCGGTGCCATGACGCAGACCGAGATCAGTGGTATTGCTGATTATAAATTTAAAACAGAAAAGGAATGTCTCGATCAGATCAAACGGATCATTTCGAAACTGGGTGCCACTGAAAAAGCAGGCTTCGACAGAATAAAGCCAGCCATGCCCATTAGTAATATGGATGATATTTATGGGCTGGTATCGCCCGATAATTCAAAGCAGTACGACATGGTGGAAGTGATCAAATGCATCGTGGATGAATCTGCCTTTGATGAATTTAAAAAAGATTACGGTAAAACGATCGTCTGCGGATACGGACGCGTAGACGGCTGGGCTGTGGGTATAGTCGCCAATCAGCGAAAAATTGTCAAAAGTGGTAAAAATGAAATGCAACTGGGCGGAGTGATTTATAATGACAGTGCCGATAAAGCTGCCCGTTTTATTATGAATTGTAATCAAAAGAAAATTCCGCTGGTGTTTTTGCAGGACGTGACCGGTTTTATGGTGGGCAGCAGAAGCGAACATAGTGGCATTATTAAAGACGGCGCCAAACTGGTGAATGCAGTGTCGAATTCTGTGGTGCCAAAAATCACTATCATAGTCGGTAATTCATACGGGGCAGGCAATTATGCCATGTGTGGCAAAGCATACGACCCGAGATTTATTTATGCCTGGCCAAATGGCAAGATCGCGGTTATGGGCGGTGAGCAGGCCGCAAAAACCTTATTACAAATACAGGTTGCGGCTCTCAAACGCAAAGGTGAACTGATAACTCCGGAAGATGAAAGTAAAATGCTGGGTGATATCATGGCCAAATATGCTGAGCAAACCACCGCTTATTATGCGGCATCCCGCTTATGGGTCGATGCTATTATTGAACCGATCAATACGCGTAAGGTCATTTCAGAGGGTATTGCTGCCGCAAATCAGTCACCCATTGAAAAGCCCATGAATGTTGGCGTTTTTCAGGTATAGCGACCACATTTAATTATTAAAGGTTGCATTGTATTCAACTGATATAAAGCAAATGAACGCGGCAGTGGGCGTTGGCCCCTACTAGCGCCCCACCGGCCGGATGATCAAGGTAATCGCCTGCTTAGAGCAATAGCTATACAGACGAAGCCACAGGTTCTGACATTGGCTGTTTGTAAAAGAAAGGCAGACCGCAGGGGCGAAAACCAGCCGTTTTTACTCTGAAGAAATGCCCACAAAACTTAAATTTTTTGTCAGGCTGCCCAATACGATTGAGTCAATAGTCGGTTTGGTTAAGGGGATGTCTTTCAAAGTTTTGATACCGCGGGTTGACATAATACCTAATACATCTTCTCCTTTTAAATTGGTATAATTCGGTTTGATCTGATCATAGGTGATACCGCCTTGCGCGGTTGTGGCATCAATATAGGTTTTTAAAACCTGTCCACCGGTTATCAGCATCAGATCTGCTGTATCTACCCTTCGGGTAATAAAGCTGGGAGCCACACCCACTTCACTGTTGAGCATGCGGTAAAAATCGCTGTTGCTCATTGTAGCATTGCCCCCGGCACCGTTGTTGAGTACATTTTTAATCAGGGTCAGATCGCGGTAGGTGCGTGTGGTGATCATGGTATTGATATTAAATTCCTGATACCAGAAACGAAGTACCACATCAAAAAAGACGGCGGTGGCAGGAGCTGACCATGCGAAATCAAAGGTTTGGGTGGGAACTGCAAAATCGAGCGGCTGCGTATTAATATAAGGTTTTTGAAAAATGATCTGATTGTGATTGATCACTTCCGTTTCACCCTCAATGACTTTTCCATTGCTTAGATTTTTAATTTTAAGCCGGTATCTTCGGTCTGAGTTCAGAGCCTTGTGAAATTTATAACCGTAGTTAGGGGTTTGGGCAAAAATGCCGGAATCTTTTACAAAGCCCTCATTATTCAGGTCTACACGCGGCAGCGTAAATGAATCTACAACGGCTCCATTACTGATTTCCATCATTTTCACTTCCAGATTATTATAATAAATAGAATCTGAATTTTGCGCCAGCAGCAAATTGTCCTGCAGTTCGTCGTAATAGCCTTTGGTAATTTTTACATAGTTAAAAGTATCAGCCTTCGATAGCAAAGCAAACACCGCGGTGACGTCCTTATATTCAGCGCCCACTTTGAAATTTTTATTACAGGATGTAAAAAATAAAGCCACGGCACCTAAAATGATTACGATCTTATTCATATCAGCAAATCTAATCATTTTTTGAATATTTAAACATTCAAGAGCTTACTATTGTACTTTTGCGAAAAAATAGAAGAATGAATATTGTGATGCTTATAAAGACGTCCATACAGCAGGCGATTGCCGCTTTATATAACAAAGAAATCAGCACAGAAGATCTGCAGATCAATGAAACCAAGCCTGAATTTACAGGCGATTATACACTTGTAACTTTCGCATTGACAAAACTATTGCAGAAGAAACCGGATGAAATTGCACACGAAATCGGCCATTACCTGCTGAGCAACGACACCTTGTACACACATTTTGAAGTGATCAAAGGCTTTCTGAACCTGACCGTTAGCGACCAGTATTATATCGGTTTTCTGCAGCAGTCGTTCGATCATGAAAACTATGGTCAGGCCACGATTCCGCCCGCAAAAGTGATGGTGGAATACTCCTCACCCAATACTAACAAGCCTTTGCATTTTGGGCATTTGCGTAATATTTTTCTGGGACATGCTGTTTCTGCTATCTTAAAAAATGCCGGCAATGAAGTGGTGAAAGTGAACCTGATCAACGACCGGGGCATTCATATTTGTAAAAGCATGATTGCCTGGCAGTTATTTGCCAACGGCGCTACGCCCGAAAGCACCCATACAAAGGGCGACCATTTGGTGGGCGATTATTATGTGAAATTTAATGATGAATATAAAGAGCAGGTAGCAACCCTTCAAAACGACGGCCTTAATGAAGAGGACGCTAAAAAGCAGGCACCCATTTTATTAGCTGCACAGGAAATGCTGAGAAAGTGGGAGGCCGGCGATCCGGAAACGATGGAACTCTGGCAAAAAATGAATGACTGGGTGTATGCAGGTTTTGACGTAACCTATAACAAACTGGGTATTACATTTGAAAAGACCTATCAAGAAAGTAAAACCTACCTCTCAGGTAAATCTATTGTAGAGAAGGCTCTGGCTAACGGACTGCTTTATCAAAAAGAAGATCATTCGGTGTGGATCGATCTGACGGAGGCCGGGCTTGATCAAAAATTATTGTTGCGGGGCGACGGAACCTCTGTTTACATGACCCAGGATATTGGTACAGCCATGTTGAAATACAATGACTATCACATGAACCAATCAGTATATGTGATAGGCGATGAGCAGAATTATCATATGCAGGTCCTGAAATTAATTTTACAAAAAATGAAGGAACCCTGCGCAGACGGTATTCATCATCTGAGTTACGGAATGGTAGAACTGCCCAGCGGCAAAATGAAAAGCCGGGAAGGCAATGTGGTTGATGCGGATGATATGGTAGATGAAATGACGGCCATTGCCCGGAAAAATACAGAAGAACTGGGTAAGGTGGATGGTTTTACCGATGAGGAGTTGCATCGTCTTTATAATACGCTGGGGCTTGGTGCTTTAAAGTTTTATTTGCTGCGTGTAGACCCTAAGAAAAAAATGATCTTCGATCCGCAGGAAAGCATCGATTTTCATGGATTTACAGGGCCTTTTGTGCAATACAGTCATGCCCGGATCTGTTCTATCATGCGTAAGGCAAACGCACATAACCTGAATGTTGATGCTTCCCAACCATTTTCATTGTCGGTGAATGAAAAAAACTTATTAAGATTATTGGAACAATATCCGGTATTGATGGCTCAGGCCGCTAGGGAGATGAATCCATCGGTGGTTTGCAATGCGATTTATCAGGTGGCTAAAGAGTTCAACAGCTTTTTGGTCGGGCATTCTGTATTGAAGGCTGAAAATGAAAATTTGAAAGCGCTGCGTCTGCAAATTTGCCTGTTGTGCAGGCATGTCATCGCTCACGGTCTGAATCTGCTGGGTATTGATGCTCCGGAAAGAATGTAACGAGCCCTCAGGCAAATAGGGCTCATTTTTACATGAGCGATGATGCATGAGTCAGTCATGGGGTTTTATTTGACACAAATAGCGTCCGAAAACTGAAAAGTAAAGTCTTGATGAGTAGTGGGCAAGTGCCGCCTGTATTTACCGGCCTTTGATATAATTACTGAGTTCGGTTTTAGAACTGCTGAATGAAAAAATATTGCTGATCTTAAAGTAATTATTCGGATCGGTGCAATGGTCATACGCATATTTGGCTAATTCCAGTTTTGATGCTTCAAAGCTGAATAATTGGCACAGCGAAGCGATCTGCGTGGTATTGACGCAATTTGTTGAAATCACTTGTTTTGCAAGGTCGAGTCTGGTTTCGTCAAAACCTTCATTTTTCAGTGTATTGCGGGCATCGTCAAAATCCGGGCCGCGCATGGGGTAGGCATTATAACAACCCTGCGAAGCATTGCTGTTGTTGTCATAATAATGATTATCACGATCCTGCGGCCGGTTTCTGTTATTGTTGTAGCCACTATTGTTGTTATACCCGTTATTGCCCCCATTGCTATTGTATCCGATGTTGTTATACCCTCTGCTGGCATCATCTACCTGTACGTTGATATTGACTCCTCCGGTATTAACTTGTATGCCTGCACCTCCATTGCCACTGTTGGCCGAAAAGCCCGGACCTGCAATGATCGTACCCGGGTTGCCGTAGCGATACACTGCGCAGTTAGAAGGCCGGATCATGTTCTGCTGAGCAGGAATAAAAGAAAAAAAGCGCAGGAGCGGTTTGCCGTTTTTATCCTTTTTGATCTTATAAGTCACATCCTGCATCGCCCCGTTTGCATCGGTAAGCATCAGCATATTTTTAGAGATCTCTTTCAGCGACTGATCTTCAAACAGGATCTTACAATTATAATAAGGCTGTGGCAATTCTTCCAGCCGGATATTGGTTTGGGCCACATCATTTTGACGTTCGCCGTTTAGAATCAGAAAAAATTTATGACCATCTTCCGAAAATATTGTCAGATTGGCCGTTGGCATAAACTGTGCATCCGCAGCAGTAAACAGAACTATACTCAAACAAAAAAGGAAGAGGGTGCGCATGATATTTTTTTTTGAATATCAAAAATAAGAGTTGGTCATGAAAAAAATCAAAAATGAGTTGCTTTAACAAAAACTATGCGATTGCCTTATCAGCGTTCGCAAAAAAAAAACTGCAGCGAACACTTCGCTGCAGTTCCTTGATTCTGAATATAATTATTGACCGGTAAATACCGCTTTCCGTTTTTCCATAAAGGCGGTGACGCCTTCTTTCATGTCGGTGGTAGCAAAGCACTCACCAAATAGTGTGATCTCCGTTTCAAAACCCGTTGCGCTGCCGGCTTTGTTTACACATTGTATGACTTTTGCCAGTGCAAGTGGGGCCTTGCTATTAATTGTATTTAAGATTTCTTTTGTTTTTTCCATCAGATTTTCGGGCGTAGTAACATGGTTGACCAGTCCCATGGCCAAAGCTTCACCGGCATTGATCAGGTTAGAGGTCATGCAAAGTTCCATGGCCCTGCCTTTGCCGACCAGTGCAGTCAGGCGCTGAGTGCCACCATAGCCTGGTATCAGTCCCAGGTTTACTTCCGGTTGTCCGAATTTTGCATTGTCAGCCGCCAGTCTGAAATGGCAACACATGGCCAGTTCACAACCGCCACCCAGGGCAAATCCGTTTACGGCAGCTACGATCGGTTTGGCCGCATTTTCAATTTTGTCAAAAACCATAGATTGTCCTTTGCGGGCCAGTTCGGCACCTTCGCTGATGCCCAATGTGGTAAATTCGCTGATATCAGCACCGGCTACAAAAGCCTTGGGGCCTGCTCCGGTAATCACCGCACTTTTGATGTCGGGATTATTGTTAACTTCGTCGATGGCCAGACTTAAATCGTCGATGACGTCTTTATTCAGTGCATTTAATTTGTCCGGTCTGTTGATCGTAATCGTTGCGATTCCATTTTCAATGGCAAAAAGCAGTGTGTTAAATTCCATGTTTTGTTTTTATTTTGTTTAATCAGATTTTTTTTATGCTGTCAGATGGTGACAAAATTCTGCTTTCGTTCGCAAGCTGCTGTGCGAGTGGCGTGCATTTTTGCGTCAGAATTCATTGTGTTCGCCTATTGTTTATGGTGTTAATCTTCATTTTTTCTACGTTCTTCTACCACTTCCCGGATATAAGCAGCAATTTCGCCGGTGGTGGTGCCCGGGCTAAATAACTTACCGACGCCCATTTCGTTTAGATTTTTCATATCTTCTTCGGGTATGATGCCGCCGCCGGTGAGCAAAATATGCTGTAGGTCCTGTGTTTTCAGTAATTCAATGATAGCGGGGAACACAGTGTTGTGTGCGCCGGATAAAATGCTGACTCCGATGGCGTCCACATCTTCCTGTAACGCAGTGGCAACAACCATTTCAGGCGTTTGTCTTAATCCTGTATAAATCACTTCCATTCCGGCGTCGCGTAATGAAGCAGCAATCACCTTGGCGCCCCGGTCGTGGCCATCGAGGCCTACTTTGGCTATCAGTACTCTTATAGGGCGATGTTGCATATCTAACAGTGA
Source organism: Chitinophagaceae bacterium (assembly GCA_020853515.1). Lineage (GTDB taxonomy): Bacteria > Bacteroidota > Bacteroidia > Chitinophagales > Chitinophagaceae > OLB11. The sequence goes on from JADYYU010000325.1 coordinate 7,393, forward strand.
AAAAAGTTGCGCAAACGTACTAACTTTATCATGAGAGTTAAAATATTTTTTAAAATAATGCAGAAATGCAGTGAAATCTGCCGGGAGGCTTGCCGTCATTGAAATCACTGCTCCAGATCTCTAAAATTTGCTATTTCAGACTAACCATCGCTTTTTTTGAGGCGTCTTTCAATTGTAGAATTATAAATATTAACTTTACTCACTTTTTTTCGAACAACTACCCGCTGTGGTGGCAAAAAATTGTTTCTATGAGCATCAAAAAATGTACAATGATAAAATGCGGCCTGCTGTTAATGTTACTGTCGGCTCTGCATCTGCGCTTGTCCGCACATGATGGCGGGAAATTGCGATTTGTAGAGAATAACAATCAGTGGAACGGCGAAGTGCTTTTTAAAGCCGATTTGACAGGCGGGCATATTTACTTTTCTAAGGGGGCTGTTCAGTATTCCTATTACAGCACCGCTGATTTGGAGACCGTACACGAAATACGCCATAAAGATTATCTGGCGGCCTACAATGCAGTCATAAACTGTTATGCTTACAATGTCAAATTTATAAATGCCAATTCTAATCCGAAAGTTACCGGCGAAAATAAAATGAGTTACTATGAAAACTATTTTTTAGGAAATGATCCCAAAAAGTGGGCCGGCCATGTGAGTGTTTATGAGGGACTTATTTATCACAATCTTTATAATGGCATCGATATGCGCGCTTACAGCGTGGGAAATTCATATAAGTATGATTTGCTTGTTAAGCCCCGGGCCGACATTTCAATGTTGAAGTTAAAGTACGATGGCATCGATCCGGTAATATTACCAAATGGAAATTTGCAGATGAATATCGGGTTTAACAAAATTGAAGAGGCGGCTCCTTACACCTATCAGATCATAAATGGTAAAAAGACCGAAGTAAAAAGCAGGTATGTTCTCAATGAGCAGGGTGAAATTGGTTTCGCTTTTCCTGATGGTTACAATCATGCCTTCGAACTGATCATAGACCCCGTATTGGTTTTTGCAACTTATAGTGCATCAACAGCTACTACCTACGGCTTTAGTGCTACTTATGACTTAGCCGGTAGCCTGTATGCAGGTGGCGAATGCTTTGGCATTGGCTGGGTTGGTACACCGGGTGCCTTTCAGTTGACGTACGGCGGCGGCGTTGATGCAGGTATCAACAAATATAATCCGCTGGGCACCGGTGTGATCTACGCCACTTATTATGGCGGAAGCAGTCAGGACCTGCCTAATAATCTGGTGGTGAATGCAAACTTTGAACTGGCCATGACCGGTTCTACCGCTTCAATTAATCTGCCGGTAACTCCCGGATGCTATGACAATACCCTGGGCGGCAACAGCGATGCGTATGTAGTGCGGTTTAATGCGGCGGGCAGCGCGCTATTAGGTGCTACCTATATTGGGGGCAGCAGTGCCGATGCTCAAAATACAAATACATTGAGTCCTAATTATGGCGACTGGGCACGGGGTGAAATATTCTATGATCAGAATGATGACATTCTGGTAGAAGGAAGCACACAATCTTCTGATTTTCCGGTTAGCGCTGCAGCTTATCAAGGCACATATGGAGGAGGAACACAGGATGGTTGCTTTTTTAAATTAAACAGCACCTGTACCAATCTTTTATTCAGTACATTTATTGGAGGCTCTGCAGAAGATGCGGCTTTTTCCATTGCCAAATCAAGTGTTGGCAACTGGGTATTATGCGGGGGAACCAAAAGCACCAACTTTCCGGTTTCACCAGGGGCGATTACACCCAATGCAGCGGGTGATGTCGATGCTTTTGTAGTGATATTTAATAATGCAGGCTCCGGACTGGTAAGTTCTACCTACATCGGTACGCCCGAATTTGATCATGCCTTTAAAGTGCAGGTAGATCCGAATGATACCATATATGTTTGCGGACAAACAGAGGGTCCTTCATTTCCCGTTTCGCCGGGCGTCTATACGAACGCCAACAGTACCATTTTTATTCAAAAACTGTCGCCGGCTCTCGATTTCATGGCCCTGTCGACACGGATCGGGCAGGCTTCAAGTCTGGTGCCAACGGCTTTTCTGAAAGACAACTGCGGCCATGTCTATTTTTCAGGATTTCAGGCC
>JADYYU010000326.1 GCA_020853515.1 Chitinophagaceae bacterium
TGCCTTTGGCAACTGGGTTCTTGAAAAGACTAATAACCCTGTGATCGTGATCGGCAGGGATGGAAGAATCAGTGGCGAAATGGTGCGCAATATCATCGTGAGTACTTTGCAGGCCATCGGCATACAGGTGATCGATCTGGGGCTGACCACCACTCCTACTGTTGAAATGGCTGTTAAAATGGAGCAGGCAGGGGGAGGCATTATCATTACCGCAAGTCACAATCCGAAAGAATGGAATGCCCTGAAACTGCTGAATCATGAAGGCGAATTTATTTCGTCCGCTGATGGCGAACTTGTTTTGCAAATGGGTGATAGCCAGGATTTTAATTTTGTGGATATCCACAAACTGGGCACGGTGTCTATGGATGATTCCTATCTGCAAAAGCACACAGATGCCATACTACAGCATCCGCTGGTAGATATTCAGGCAATCAAAGATAAAAAGTTTAAAATTATTGTAGACGGCATTAACAGCACCGGCGCTACCTATGTGCCATTTTTGCTGAATGCCCTGGGTGTTGAGCAAATTGAAGTGATCAATGCAGAAGTAAATGGCAAATTTGCGCATAATCCTGAACCGCTGCCCGACAATTTGCGTGAAATCTCCAATACGGTGATCAAGCAGAATGCCGATCTGGGTATTGTTGTAGATCCGGATGTAGACAGACTTTGCTTCATCTGCGATGATGGCAGCATGTTTGGCGAAGAATATACGCTGGTTTCAATAGCCGATTACGTTCTGGGGCATAAAAAAGGCAATACGGTTTCAAATATGTCGAGTACACGTGCATTGAAAGATGTTACAATGAAACATGGCGGTGAGTATTTTGCAAGCGCCGTAGGTGAAGTGAATGTAGTGACCAAAATGAAAGCAGTGAATGCGGTGATTGGCGGGGAGGGAAATGGTGGTATCATTATACCGGAACTGCATTATGGCCGCGACGCACTGATTGGCATTGCGCTATTCCTGACCCATCTGGCAAAATTTGGCAAATCGATATCCGCACTCCGACATACTTATCCCAACTATTATATGTCGAAAAATAAAATTGAACTCGGCAGTCATATCAACGTAGAAAAAATATTTTCAGGCATCAAAGAGATTTATAAAAAACAACCGATCAATACAGACGACGGACTGAAAATTGAATTTGACAACGAGTGGGTACATCTTCGTACATCTAATACCGAACCCATTATCCGGATTTAAACCGAAAGCACATCTGAAACAACTGCAGAAAATATTGCAAAAAAGATCATGATGGATATCAGCGAACTGATGAAGCAGCAATAAAAATCCCAATTCAGAACTTTACCATTTTATTCTATAATTAAAATTCCTTTTTTAATAAAGTTATACTATCATTGCACACCTTGAGAGTAAGCGCTGCCATATTATTTTTCCTTTTTAGCACCATTCTGATTGCCGGCACCAACAACATCGTATTGTTACTGGCAGAAGTTTCGGCCGTGCTGAAGACAGAAATTGTGAGCAACAAGCTCAAAACTTCTCTGAATTCTATTATGGAAGAGGAAAAGTCAGAAAAAAACGAAGACGTACCGGATGGCAAAGTAATGGATATTATTTGTGAGCAACCCACGCCGGTTCACTTTTTTGAAACACAAAGTCAATGTGAATTCATCGCCTGCAATGAGCGTGTGCTGAGTATTCATCACCTACCCATTTTTATTCCTCCTCCGAATATTTAATCAGATAATCCGAAATGTATTCTGCAGGGCAACTTGCGGACAATTCAATTATTCATTTTAAATATTCTATTCAATGAACAAAAAAAACTCATTGTTTTCATCCGTGAAAACAGACATCCCTGCCGGTATTGTGGTATTCCTGGTAGCACTCCCTTTATGTCTGGGTATTTCGCTGGCATCAGGGGCACCCTTTTTCAGCGGTATTATTTCAGGTATTATTGGAGGTATCGTCATTGGTGTGCTCAGTGGTTCTAAACTTAGCGTCAGTGGCCCCGCAGCCGGACTGGCAGCCCTTGTACTTGCCGCCATTCACAACATCGGGGATTTTCGTTTATTTCTTTGTGCTGTACTGATCGCCGGTATATTGCAGATACTGATGAGTATCGCCCGATTAGGTGGTATCGCCAATTATTTTCCTTCGAGTGTTATCAAAGGAATGTTGACGAGCATCGGCATTTTAATTATTGCCAAACAAATACCACATGCACTGGGCTACGATAAAAATGAGCAAGGGCATCTCACTGAGTTATTACCCTTCGGCGATATACACGAAATATTTCAGCCTTTACAGCATATTGATCTGGGTGTTTTTATGATTTGCCTGGTAGCCATCATCATCATGCTTATATGGGACAGACCCTTTATTAAAAGCCGCTTCAAGTTTATTCCGGGTGCGTTGGTTGCGGTGCTGGTATCGGTCATAATCAGCGAAATTCTCAAAGCCACCAATAGCCCGTTTCTGATTGAGCACGACCACCTGGTAAACATCAAAGCGGCCGGCAGCGCGTCAGAGTTTTTCAGCTTTTTTACCCTGCCTGATTTTAATGGGTTCATGAATGGCAAAGTAATCATTACCGGCATTATGATTGCAATTATTGCTTCATTAGAAACATTACTAAGTATTGAAGCCGTGGATAATTTAGATCCCGAACGCAATGTAACCAATACCAACCGCGAATTATTGGCGCAGGGCATTGGCAATAGTCTTGCAGGACTGATTGGAGGTTTGCCTATAACTTCCGTTATCGTACGAAGCAGTGCCAACATACATGCCGGTGGCAAAAGCAAGCTTTCGGCCATTTTTCACGGCTTCTTATTATTGGTCTGTATCATTACCATCCCGATGCTGCTCAACAGAATACCGCTTTCAGCACTGGCCGCGATCCTCCTGCTGACCGGCTACAAATTATGTAAAATTTCTGTTTTCAGGCAAATAATAGGCAATGGCAAATACCAATATATCCCCTTTTTTGTAACCGTTGCCGTAATCCTCGCGATCGACTTGTTTGGAATCATTGCTGCTGTAAAAGGCGAAGGCCTGCTGATAGGCGTAGTTGCAGGATTGACCGCTGCTTTTGGCGCCATTTTGCATGGCAATTTAAAAAACTCATATTACTTTCACCGAAGCAGGCATCATGACGACGAAATCATTACCGTCAGACTGGCCGAGGAAGTTTCATTTTTAAATAAAGCCAGCATACGGGAAACACTGGATCATATACCTGAAAACTCAACGGTGGTGATCGATGCAACCAAAACTCATTATATCGATTTTGATGTACTGGAACTGATCAAGGAATTCCGGGATATCAAAGCACCGCTTAAAAACATCAAAAACACATTGCTGGGCTTTAAAGAAAAATACAATGTGGACAATAACTATAACGTCTCCTCGGGACACTAAAAAAACAATAAAATATATATGGAAAGTTCATATCAAAAATTACTCAAAAACAATAAAGAATGGGTTTCAAAACAATTAGATACAGACCCGGCCTATTTTGAAAACCTCGCTAAAGGTCAAACCCCGGAATATTTGTGGATAGGGTGCAGCGACAGCCGCGTACCCGCCAATGAAATCACCGGCACGCGCCCTGGCGAAATGTTTGTTCATCGCAACATCGCCAATATGGTGGTGCATAGCGATATGAATATGCTCAGTGTGCTGTCTTATGCAGTAGAAGTGCTTAAAGTAAAACATATTATTGTGTGTGGTCACTATGGCTGCGGCGGTGTAGTAGCTGCGATGGGCAAGAAGCAATATGGCCTTATTGACAACTGGCTTCGCCATATCAAGGATGTTTACAGGCTATATCACAAAGAGCTTGACGCCATCGAAGATGAAACAATGCGGGCGAACCGATTTGTGGAAGTGAATGTAAAAGAGCAGGTTCTCGACCTTGCCAAAACATCTATTATACAAAATGCCTGGAAGAATCAGCAACCATTGCATGTGCATGGCTGGGTGTACGACCTTCATGAAGGATTGATCAAGGACCTGGACGTTACCTGCAGAGGCTTGCAGGACATTCATACCGTTTACCAGTTTGACTTTTAAGCATATCAACCTCCGCTGTTGCCGGTACATGACAAAGGCCTGGCAAAACAAATTTTAAAGCTGCTGTCTGTGTTACATGAGTTCTTAACTTTGTATCTGGGGCAGCAGCTTTTTTCAAGGGAAAGAAAACCTAAGCAATCTATAAAACAAACAGCACTTATTGAGAATTGAAATTCATTCTATTTTCGTTGCAGGCATCCCTGGTAACATGAAGAGCCCCAACCAGAAGACCATTTATTCTTCTTCGCCTGCATTGAAATAGCTGCCTGCGAGCGTGCAGGCCTTGACATCAGAAAGCTTCGCAAATTACAAAGCCTCTGATCTTATTTGCACGTAACTGCTTATTGAAAAAAATGCCTGCACATGGCTGATGTTCAGAAATTAAAAAAATGAAAATTTATGATTACTTTTATCGTTTCCTGCTATGAAAAAAATAGTCTTCCTGTTTTACTGTGCCCTGTTTGCTGCCCCGGTTGCCGCACA
>JADYYU010000327.1 GCA_020853515.1 Chitinophagaceae bacterium
GGGTGATCGATTGTAAATGCCTTGATGCCGGCAGTTGCGGTAAAGGCTGAAATCGTATTCACTACATTCAGATCGTTCGTCATATTTACATCCCCTGCGAAGTATCCTGCCCAGCTATTGGGTGATACGGGGGCTGTTGCATAAACAGCAAAATTACCGGCGGTAGCGGCACCATGCACGGATGCTGCAATGCCCGTATTGTAACCTGGCGCCCCTAAGGCGATACCCTGTACCCCGACATTATTTTGCGATACCGGATCGACGGCTTCCCCGACTACACCAATGGTATTTCCATTGGGCATGTTTGCACTGGAAAGGCCTTTACCAAAAATACCAATGGCCTCTGTATAAGGTGCTGTCGGCCCAAAAATTGAAGTCCAGCTTTGTCCAAGATCCTGTACGTTGGCTTCACCATAAATACCAGTTTGTTTGCCGGTAGCATATACTCCATAACCACGGCCGGCTGTCTGCACAAAACTGGCACCGTTCCAGAATAAATTACTGGCTTTTACTGCATAACTCACCGAATTGGTCAGCGTGCTATTGGCAACGGCATCACTGCCCCGGCTGTCTACACCATTGATACCCACAGACGAAACACCCGTTTTGCTGCCGCCCGGTGTACCGTTGTCAGTACCTGCTGCATACAAACCGATGGCATTCGCATTGTTCATTCCTATGCCAGAAATCCCGGTAGCATACCCACTGATGGCCGTGTTGACGGCAAAACCTTTAATACCATGCGAACCACCTTCGCCTACGATTCCTACGCCATGGTCAGACGCTGAAGAAATCTGCGATTTCCCATACACTGCAACATTGTCGTTACCGGCATTTGCACCGGTGTATTCCGCTCTTAAAATACCATCCGTAATGACAGTCGTTGGCTCATCTGATTTAAAAAGACCGGCAGTCAATTTGCTTCCCAGCGGTAAGGTGTTTGCTTTAACTTCCAGCGTTGCCGAGGGGCTGATGGTACCGATGCCAACATCGCCATTGGCAACAATCGTAGCACGTGTGTTATTATTTGTTCCCAATGAAAGCGAATTATTTTCTTTGTTTAGGATGCTGGCTGCGGTGCCGTTTTCGGTAATCAGCAACCCGTCTGCCGCGGTATGTCCGCTTACAGTATTGCTCACTCTTAAATCCATCACAGCATTATCCGTGTTGCTGAAGTGCACCCGTGAAACCGGAGCTGCATTGCCGCCTATACCCACATTTTCAGTATTATAATCTGCATGAAACTTCAGTTTACTGCTACCACTTTTTAAAATACTGATACCGGCATTTCCTTCTGTACTGATCAGGCAACTACCATTTCCGGCAGCGGAGCTATTGTTGCCAAAGGCAAGCAAATTTGCGTAGGGATACATAGCTCCAATGCCTGCATAGGCTCCCGGATAGGTAGTGCCATATTTAGTGAAGGTAGCGTAGCTGCCTGGATTGTCATTATACATGATGAACTTGCCAAAAGCATTCGGGTCAACATTTTGCATGCGTAGAAATTCCTGATTACCCGTACTTTGAAAAATATGAAACTTTGCCAGTGCAGAAGGGGTGATCGTTCCTAAACCTATATTCCCTGTCAAAGGACTTTGATACAAGGACGATTTTCCGATCACATTCTCTGCTGTATACCGGGTGAGATAATTTGCATCGGATGGAAGGTGCGAAGCATCGCTGACAACGGTACCGGGTGCCCGTGTTTTGTCATGATTACTGCCACCAGAAACACCGGCCCGGTCAGCGTAAATAGCATACGGTACTGAGAGTAACTGATTAGTACCTGCATCTGTGTAATGATCTCCACCATTCGGATCGATGGCTACCCGGATATATTTGTTTCCGGTTTCCCATTTTACCGTTTTCATTTCTCCGGTTATTCGGGTACCGTTACCAATTTGCAGAGAGTATAGACCGAATTCGTTTGTTTGCACAATTTGTGTTTCTTCATATTCTGCAACGGTCGCATCGGAGGCCTGCAGCACAGATAGTTTAATGGAAAGCGTTCGCTTTACTAATGGATTTCCCTGCGCATCCCGGGCGATTCCCTGATAATTGAATAATTGAGGGACCTGTGCCTGTGCTGTATGAGCACTAAGAAAAATCGATATAAAGGACCAAAGAAGAAGAACAAAATGGATTGATGATATTTTCATGTTATATTATTTTTTATGTTTAGAATGATTGTTTGATTTACTGCTTATTTATTTTGAACGCGAAATGCTCGTACAGACCAGCAAGATCAGCCTTTTGTACCGTCAGAACATAGCACCCGGCTGCCAGGTTTGCCACATCAATGCTAAGTTTATTGTGGCCAGGGTTCCAGTTAGCGGTGTTTCCTAAAACGAAACTACCGGAAGTATTCATAAGCTGATAATGGATATTAACCGCAACCTGATTGTCTGATTCAAGATTCAGTATTTTTGTCGTTGGATTAGGATACACTTTTAATGTAGTATTTAAAAGACTGTAGCTGTTTTCTAACAAGTTTGAACCACTCGGCAACTTAAAAATCTGATAAGGTTGTAAAAAAACCTGTGTAACAATCATGTTTGAGTTTCTTGCTGTATGAACAAGCGTCATTTCACCGATTGAATAGTTAAATTCTATCCCCTCTATTTTTGCAGTATGTCCGCATAGGTTCAAACTTTGCTGGCCATACAGCAGCGATGATTGAAGCAAACCCAGTAATAAAATCCCTTTTTTAAATGTGCATTTCATAGATCTTTTTTTTGTGCCTACTCTATTCAGTTTTCGGCTAACCTGCTATGTCTGTTGTAATTACAGTGCAAAGGTGCAAAATCACTGAATGTTGCAAAAGAGTTGAACAGCCATAAACGTGGGCTCAAAAAACGGCATTTCAGTACCGTTGTTTAACGGTACAATGTTGGGGATAGAACGGAATTTACTTTTCATATAATTTACAGGCCCTTGCTGTTACAGCATTACAGAACAATTTGTGGTATTGAATTTTACAGCACCGAAAAAAGGTGAAATAAAAAATTAACTTTGAATCGTATTACTCACACAAAAAAATAATAACATGAAAAAAATCCTTTTAACAACGAATGTAATTACAGCCATGGCTTTGCTAATGACACTATTGACCGCTTGCCCGTCCAAGCCAGTCAGTGAAAAAATATCTAATACCTGCACACCCTGTAAAATGAGTACAGCAGATGCATACAAACCTTTGACCGGTCAATATGTGAGCGATCTCATATCAAACTACCGGGATAAGCAATGGAATTATATTTGTACGAACTCCTCTTTTGCGGCGGCTGGAGCAGGCCATGATGCAAGATCCGTATGGTTTAGTTTAAATCGTCTGAAAGATTTTATTGCAACTATTGAATCCTATGTTGAAAATGATACAACTACCGGATGTGGCGGTCATCATTGTGAACGCGAGTTGGGAATCCGAATTTATTTTGGAGCGTATGGCCCTACACATACTCTGCCGAACCCGTCGTATATGGGTAAGCATACTTTGGTCATGATTCCTACCTATCGGGACTTTGGCCAGCTTAATACTCCCAATGAAAATGTGGACTTCGACCCCAGATATATGAATGCCTGCGGATTACCTGTTGGAAACATAGATACTGCAAGCATGACCGCATTGATTCCTGCTTTAGAAATTGACGGTATGAATCATGGCACCATCGTTCCGCCACCTGACATGGCCTGCTCCGGTGCACGATTCATGCATTGGGTTGATAATCATACAAGCAGTTCAGCAACCGGAATGTTTATAACAGGTTGTCCATATTAAATAGCCCCCGATGTATAAAACATTGATCACTTCACTGATGATTGCAGAAGGCATCGCTTGTATTACCGGTTTATTAAGCTGGAAGAAAGCACGCGATTCTGTATGGAAGTACTTTATCATTTACTTGCTGTTTGTTTTTACATCAGAATTATTCGGCTTGCTGTGTATGTACAGAGGCTGGAAAGAAATCGATCAGTTGTATTTCACTTTTGTTGTCATTCCTGCTGAATTTATTTTCTTTTATTTTTTGTTTGCCTATCATTCAACATCAAAATCGTACCGAAGATTTGCCTATCTGTCAGTTCTATTTTATCTGCTGAGCCTTTTCATTGAAAATACAGGCACGCACAGGCCGGAATTTTTCTCGATTTCATATACTGTCGGTAATTTACTATTGTTGCTTTTAATTTTTATGTACTTGTACAAATATTTACAGAGTGACGAATTAATACAAATACGCAGCAATCCGCTCATCTATGTAAGTATTGGTCTGCTGATATTTTATATAGGGGCTTTCCCTTTTTATGGACTAAAAAATTATTTATGGAGCAGCTACAAAGTAATCGGTACAAATTACTGGTATTTTGCAACCATTTTAAATTGCTTAATGTATTGTATGTTTACAATTAGTTTCTTATGGGGCAAGCACAAATCTATATCTTCATCATCTTAACCACGCTGATCGTTTTTTCATTTATAATCGGTATCCTCGTATTTTTATATCAGTACAGACGTAAAGCCAAAGAATATCATTTAGAAAAACAATTAACCGCTATGAACCATCAAACTGAATTACAACAGGCAACACTTGAAATGCAGCAATTAACCATGCAGGATATTGGTCGCGAAATTCATGATGGTGTTGGTCAACGCCTCACACTGGCTTCAATTTATTCAAAGCAACTTGCTTACAAAAATATTCCTGAAGAGAGTAAACAAAAAATAGAAGAAGTAAGCACACTGATCAATGAATCATTGATTCAACTGCGAAGCCTTTCGAAAGAACTGACCAATCAGCAGGAACATATTGTTTCTTTGAGCAAACTGGTGTTACTGGAAGTCGAAAAAATAGAAACTTTACAAATCTGTAAACTTAAATTTAGCAGTAATAATGAATGTCCACTAAAACATAGAATCGCAATGTTCATGTTACGAATACTGCAGGAATTTATACAAAACAGTTTAAAACACTCCTCCTGTACCGAAATTAATATCTTGTTGAAAAACACTGAAAACATCCTCATCATGACTATCTGTGATAATGGAATAGGCTTTGATACAACCATGAGTTCAGAAGGCATCGGTGTTCAAAACATGAAACGACGAGCAGAAATGATCAATGCCGAATTCAGGCTGGAGTCTGCTGAAAATAAAGGAACACAACTAACATTAAAATTAGACAC
>JADYYU010000328.1 GCA_020853515.1 Chitinophagaceae bacterium
GGTAGCGGGAAGTCAGGACTCGCTTTACTATGTAGATAAGGTCTTCAAACCTTATCCCATCAATATCAACTTCAACTTTCGTGCAGTGGACCTTCTAGTGAAAGATTCCCTGCTAATTGCGACAACTTCAGAAAAGGGCGTGTTTTTTATTCAGGATTCGATCGTGAAAAAAAATCTTAACAGTAGCAACGGATTTAGCTCAAATACCTGCTATAAATCGGTGCTGTATAAAAACGTCCTCTATACTGCGACCAACAAAGGCATTAATATCTACGACTTTAAAACCGATTCTGTATTTCATTTATATGAATCGGATGGCTTGCCCTCTAATACTGTTTTTGATCTGAGTGTGTACAACGATACTTTATATGCAGCTACCGAATCAGGACTTTCTGTGGTGCCGATATCCGTAATACCACATCAGCGGACCTTCCATTTTTTTGCCAGTCCGGTAATTGCAAACAGGGATACTTTCTGGAATGAACCCGCACAGATTGAAGTGTATGACAACGAACCCATCACGATAGTACTCAATGCCTTATCCTATGGTACCAAATCACCTGTTACATATTATTTTAAAATCGCCGGTATCGATACTGCTTATCGTTTTACATCTGATCCTGAATTGCATCTTAATAATCTGAGTCATGGTAATTACACGCTGCAGTCTTATGCTATGAACACAGATGATGTGGTAAGCAATCCGATCGCTATTGTGCTCCAGGTAAAACCATTTTTTTATCAAACGCTCACCTTCAGAATCTTGTTCGTAACAGGTATTTTGCTGATCTTTCTTCTGTTTGTGATTTGGATGAAGAAAGCAATCGAAAAAAGAGAACTATTGAAAAGTGAAGGTGAACGGCGAATACGGACTCTAGAGCTGGCAGCATGGAAGGCCGCATTCAATCCGCATTTTCTGTTCAATTCTATTCAAACATTACAAAGTCTTTTTCTTGACAAAGACTTTGATAGCGCCAATAAATTTGCAGCAAAGTTTTCTGCCATTTTACGAAAAACCGTCGACCATAGCAGTCAGTTATTTATCAGTATAGCTGACGAGATCAGCTATCTTCAAAATTATCTTGAACTCGAAAAAATCAAACGTGAGGGGAAATTGAAGTATGATATCATTAGCGATGAATTATGTGACATATTATTTGTGCCCTCATTAGTTTTGCAGGTAGTTGTGGAAAATAGTCTGAAGCATGGCATTCAGGAAAGGTCAGACGGTTACATTAGCATAAAGTTTGTTTGTGCGAACGACCGCGTGACCTGCACAATAGTGGATAATGGAGCAGGGTTTAATGAAAATGATGCCGGTAAATCTACTTCCAAAGGAATACAACTATTACGAAATAAACTCAGCAGTGTGGAAAAGATACTAAATCAAACTATTCAATTCAGCTTTAAGAACCGCTTGAGCATTGAAGGTGAAGTGATAGGCGTAGAAACTTTTTTTTCATTCCCTAAAATACAAACGATCCATGAAATTTCCGGCAATCCTGGTTGACGACGAAAAGCGCAACATATCATTTTTACAAAAATTACTGAATCTTTATTGTCCAGATGTTGAAGTGGTAGCTACCGCAACGAATGTGCAAGATGCAGCGATGCAGATTAATAAGATGAAGCCTGTCTTGCTTTTTCTGGATATTGAACTACATGATAAGACTGGTTTTGATTTGCTGACCCTCATTGACGATTACCCAGTGGAGGTTATATTGGTTTCTGCACACGATAAGTATGCTTTCAAAGCCTTCAAATTTGAAGTGTTAGACTATATTTTAAAGCCGGTCAGTATAGAGGAGCTAATTGCAGCTGTAAAAAGAGCTAAGGTCAGGATTAGCAGGAAGGAGCAGGAAAAGTTGCAGCAGGCAAGCAATGCATCCCAGGTCGAATATTTTAGCGTATATCATCGGGATCATATTGAACGTATTTTGCTGAAAGATATTGTGCATCTCGATTCCTCAGGGAGCTATACCGTTATAAACCATATTCTTAAGCATAAGATCCTTTCTACGAGATCCCTCAAAGAGAGTGAGGACTGCTTACCTGCTGAGAAGTTTATCAGGGTTCACCACGGGCATATTGTCAATAAAGACCATGTGGTCAAAATTATCAAGCATCGTCATAATTCGCTTGTGATGAGTAACGGGGTAGAGATTCCCATGGCGCCCAACCGCAAGCGGACAGTATTAAAAGCGCTAAATATATAGCCTTTAAAAAACGTAGTTATTGGTCCAAAGTGCACCACTATAACTTGAAAGGACTCATTTGTAACTTATCCATTGCAGGAAATTCAAACGTTCTATATGTTTGTATCAGCTTTTTAAAAGAATGTTGATGCGCATCACACGAGATCCGGGGTTGCAAAATCAGAAGGTTAACAATAAATAATCTACTAACCTACCTGTTAAGTGGCAAACCCGCCTCATCTTAAAAAAGCCCGCTTCAAGCCGTAACCCGAAAAGGCACCCATAGAGTAGGGAAATAACCACAAACGGTAAGGCTGCCGACAATAAAGCCAGAACAAAAAATGAAAAAGTTATTATTATTAATGATGATTGGATTTGTTTTTTTTAACAATATTGCAAATGCCCGACCTACAATTACGGTCAAGTTGACAGTAGAAATAGGGCGGCCGAAGCACAATTGTCTTAAGGGGCTATGGTTTTGCAATCCAAAAATTGACTTGGAGGGTAGTATGTCTGGTCGAGCAGTAAGAGCAAACTTCACCGACAACGGCAATGGTACCATGACAATCAATTTCTTGTCAAAACTACCAGAAAGTGGTGCTAATTTTTTTGCTGACAACGACGAACCGGTTTCACTTTCACGGGATATTTGCTCAAAATTTGGCTATAATTCAATAATTCTGGTACCAGGATCATATACATTTTCATCAAATGCATCTTCAGGTTGGGGCTCAGTAACTGTCAAAATACTAACAAATTAATCAAGCAAGCGGGTCAGCCATTCAAAACGGCTGACCCGTTTTTAAAACTATTCAAATGAAGAAATCGTTTCTACTATTGCTCGTGACCATTATATGCAGTAGCTTAGTCTCGCAGAACATTAGGAAACCAGTTGTTCAAATTGCGCCCAACGACAATTACGATCGGAATGATACGAATAACTTCTACATCACTCAAATAGATACAAATTATTTTAAAGATTTACTTGTAAAAGATAGCAAGATAGCTGTTCAGTTTTGGCAGCCGTGGTGTGGCGGGGAAAAAGATCTGATACCTAATGTAAATAAATTAAAAGAAAAGCTAGACGGACTGGGGCTTCCGTTTATAATGATCAGTGATCATCCAGGGGAACTTGATTATTTTAAACTTCAGCCAAGAGTTGGACTAATTGCCTATTATTTTAACAAATATAATATCTCTTTTCCTACCTATATTATTGGTAAAGACGAAACACTTGATACTTATAAGCATATACTTTCACGGTATGTCAGCAATAAAGTGAACTCAAAGCATTTCTGCTTTGTAGTAGAGGATGGAAAATGCAAATATCAGAATTTCACATACTATTTTTATCGGAAATATCTCAAGTAGGAATTTCTCTTCAGGAGGCGTGCAAACCATGAGTAATATTCGCCTCCCTCACCCACTTCTTTCACATAAATACTAACAATATGAAGCAATATATTAAGTGCTTACTGATACCGCTATGCCTCTGCGTAGTCACGATCAGCTTTGCCGATAAAATTGAAAAAAAAGGCACGATCCTCAATTCCAACTGTAATCCCATCGGAACAAAGTGCAAAGCCAGTAATCAACTTGAAATCACCGCAACCTACGTGTATAACGAACCTAATCCAGGCAGCTTCAGTCTGCGTATAAGTGATCAGATCGTCAACAGCAACGGGGTTCTTCAAAGTGTATTTAAAAATAAAACGCAATTTGTACTGGAGGAAGCGATGCAAGTTCCCGAAGATGTCGTGCGTGCTCTAAAAATGCCTACTGCTTATACAGTAGCAAAAGGAACTTACCGAATAACCTATCAGCAAAATTATTATACCATCCTATTTAAAGATTAATTTAAATACCTACTACTTACACCTACCCCTCTCTCTGAGAATGTCTCGAACCGAGACGGGAGAGAGGGGCGCAGGTAAAGGACCGTATGAAACTTTATTTTTACATATTATTCATCCTTATGTGCAGTTACTTTTCAGCGTTGTCACAGCAATTTCTCTGTGAGCTGCAACCTGCAGATTCAGTCAAAATTATGTCGCAACCGATCTGTCATCCCTTGTTTCTAAAGCCGGCCTCTGACACCATTTTGTACAAGCCACCACCACGGATTGATATGACAGATTCAGCCAGGCTGCAGCGATATAGTTATCATTGGATCTTTTACTATGATTTTTTTACAACACTGACCGCTATTTATCATATCAATTCTCTCAACCCTAATGACGTCAATAATCTGTACTTCTATTATAACATCGATCTGAAAAGTAATTTAGAATTGAGAAAAGTAAAATGGGATTTTTATCTTTTTAATGACTACGGGATGCGCTATTTTTTTGATAGTATTTCAACCAAAACACAAGATCAGCTTACATTCAAAAACAGCCTTTACTATCCTGTGTGGAACAACAAACTATTTGTCGCGATCAGTGCCAGCACACAAACACAACTTTTTAACACGCATCAGTACAGAACGGATGATCAGGGCCTCAGACACCGATATTTATATGATGGTTTTATGAGTCCGGGTGTGATACTATATGCAGGTGGACTAACTTATGAGCCGGGGGGAAATTGTATTATTAATCTGGGCCTGGGGAGCAGCAAAGTAACTAAAATAAAAAATCAGAAAATTTTTGAATCCCGGAATGAAGAAATCATCAACGGGGTGGAAAAGGGACGTTCAAAAAAATCAGAGATCGGACTCTCTCTCACATCAACAGTGCCCCTGCAGCATGCCGGAAAGCATCTGCATTGGGAGTTTTATGGAAACGTATTTGCACCCATACAAAGATTGAAGTCGATCAGCGCGTATACCCTGGATGTCAACAATGTTTTTCATATTTCGTTGCTTAGATATGTACGCTTGTCCTTACGCACTAAAGTGGGCTTCAACACCCTGCAAAGCCCTAAGCCTGTTATCCAAAATCATATTTCGCTGGGATTTTATTTGAGTAACCATTTAAGCTAATGCAATAAAATGATTAATTTTTTATACCATCAGAATACCTTTCAGGTAAACAAACTTGGGGCTAAATTGCTCTCTGGTATTTTTAAGCTATGGTATATAGGCATCAAACCCCTGCTCTTTATGTCGGCATTTACTTTGGTTGTGCAGAGTTGCACCTTCAAATTAAAAGTCAAAGCGAGGTATTATTCTATCGGGGAGCTTAAAACGTATATACAGGAAAAAAAATACCCGTTCGACTATATTCTGCAATTTAAAGATAAAGAAGCTTTTGCTGGCAGGCATGAACGAATGATCAATAAAATTAACTTTATGAATATTTATTCAAAAGGTAATTTTCTGCTAAAGGCTAGTGATGGCGACAATTGTGAATTTAAAATTGCCTCCTATCTCAAGGACTCTATAAATACCCTGTCGGAACAAAGAAATCCTGCATTTAGTTTAACTGAATTGGTAACTGAAACTGAGGTGCTCAGTATGCATGGTCAAGGTAATGTGTTATCACCTACCCACTTTAAAATACTTGTTGGCTGGTCAGTGGCACTGAATAATTTTTCGGTTATACAAAAGCGTCTGCAAAAGTTGCTGGCGCTGATAGACACTCAAAGCAATAATTACCTTATTCTGGGATTAAATCTGGATCCCGTTAAATAATATTACTATGTATAAGCTGCTTTTGATTATTTTGTTTTGTATGCCGGGGACGATCGTGATGGCGCAACTGAATCCCAGGCAGGTGATTGCACAGGATTGGCTTGCCCATGGCCGAAAGGCCGATTCGGAACATTTTTATATAACTAAAATTGATACCAATAACTTTAAGACCTTGCTTTCCGGCTCCGATAAATTGGCTATTCAGTTTTGGCAGCCTTGGTGCAGTGGAATTACAGATTTAATGCCAAAGGTCAACGCGCTGAAAAGGAAGCTTGAAGCGGAAGGTTATCGCTTTTTACTCATCAGCGATCATCAGACCGGCATGGACTATCTCAAATTACGTGACGGTAAAATGGGCATGATCGTTTACTACTTCAGCAAATACAATATCGACTTCCCGACATATATAATTGGTGAAGGAGAAAGCCTCACCACTTATCAAAAATTGGTCTCGGATTTCCTCAAAACCAAAGCAAACAAAGATCACTACTGCATGATTTTTTCCCAGCGTAAATTATTGTTTTACGGTTATACCTATCAATTTTATAAAAAATTCTTGCATGAACGATAAATGTACCCTGCACGCAAAACCCATTACCCGATTTTTAATTTCGATCTTTCATGAGCTTTTTATTTACTTTGCTGCTAATCCACAGCCTAGCATGCGCCATATACCGGGAAATGGCATACTCTTAAGTACTATACCTGTCTACTCCTCAATCTATCTCTTCTATGAAAATTAGGTTCTTTTTAATATGCATACTCATATTGGCCTTCACTTCCTGCAGCAGTTTGCTGGTCAGAGTAGGTAATATCGGAAACAGACTCAGTGAAAGTCCGAAGCGGAGCAAAAAGAACTTTCATCCTTTACCATTTTCAGCAAGGAGTGAAATGGACGACAGCGTCACATCATTTGAAGAGATAGCGGTTCGGCTTATAAATTCTGCTCAACTACGTAGTATGCTGACACAAAACGACAGCAGCTATAAATATATTTGTATTTTCACATCAGGATGCAAAGGCACACCGGGTGAATTGAATTATATCAAAAGATCGCGCAGCGAGCGAGGACAACAAGTGCAGTTTTTTTTGATCAGCTCCGATAATATAGCACCTTATCTGGTGCAGATGATCCAAAAGAAATTATATAGCCATCACTATTTTTATCCGGTTTATATCATCGATGAGCAAATTAAATCTTTTTTGGATGACAGAAAAAGAGGAGAACTTTTCAGAAATCAGATCTGTCCTGATTGCAAAAATGATATCATCGGAGTTCCATATGTACTGTTATTTGATCAGCAAAATAAATTGCTTTTTCACGGTTACCGCGGCTTTAAAACAGAGTTGCCGGCTGATATTATTCAATATTTTGTTGGTAAGTAGCAGCCTGATCACTGCATCAGCTTTCCAGCATTTTCTTTTTCAGTTTCTCTGCAATGTCAATATGTTCTTTGCTGTAGGGCGTCCAGGCGATACCCATTTTTTTCAGGTCGTAATGAGTCAGCAGCGTGCCGCCTTCTTTAAAATTTCCCTGATCATCTTTTTCATAACCCACCAGATAAATACTGTCGGCTATGCTCACCGCCAGTTCAATATTGTGTGTGCTGAACAGCACCGTATTGATCTCACTGCTGCTGGTTAGCTTTTGAATCGCATCTTTTACCTCTTCAATGTTTTTGACGTCCAGACCGCTGAAAGGTTCGTCGAGCACAATAAAAAAATGCGAACACAGCAGTTGCTCTATAATAGCAACCCGTTGCCGCTGTCCACCGCTCAACTGATTGGCATACTGATTTTTTTGTGCTGTTAATCCCCACTCCCGCAGATATTCATCAATGATTTTGTCGGCAGGCTCCTTGTGATCACCCATGGCCACGGCATCCTGCAGCATCTCGTACACACTTTGATTGCGACTGAGCGGAAAGGTTTGCTGTACAAAACCCACATCGCCTTCAGCAATATTTTTGTATTCTGTACCTTCAAAAGTTTTCGGAATAATGATGCGTCCGCTGCTTGGCTTTTCGATACCGGCCAGGTTGCGAAACAAGGTACTCTTACCCCGGCCGCTGCGGCCCAGAATGGCCACGATTTGCCCCTGCAGCATACCCTCCCGCTTCACGTCATTCACCCGAAAAGGGATCGTCTCGTTGCCGATGTCGCGCAAAATGACCTTATCTCCGTACTTTACGCCGAGATGGTTGATTTCAATCAGGCAGTTATGTTCACTGTATACATTCATGGTCAGGCACTTCTTTTTTTATTGGCAGGAAATTGTGAGAAGAAATATTTAAGTGCAGTATCAAGCAAAATGCCTATAAACAAAATTGTCAACTGCAAAGCGAATATTTTTGGAAAATTGAGGGCCCGATTGGTATCTACCAACAAGGCTCCCAAACCGCCCTGACTTTTATCCATCGCCTCTACACTCACGATCATCATAAAGGTAATGCTCAGATTTTGCCTGATCACTTCTATCAAAAAATCAGCGCGGTCTTTGATCACCACCTTCCATAATATTTGCCAGCGGCTCATTTTCATAGCTTTTCGCCGATAGTAATCTTCTTCGGGTATGCTGTCAATCACACTCATCAATGCTGTTATAAAATAAAAACTCATAAAGATCACCAGCAAGGTGATCTGAAGATTTCGACCGCCTCCGGTAGCAGTAGTCAGAAATAAAGTGAAGCCCTGTATGGGGTTGTAGCGCAGTTTAGTGAAAAAATTGGCAATCGGTCTGAAAAAGGGAATGACGGATGAATAGGATACAATACATGAAAACAGGATGCTGATAACCGTAGCAGTCAGGCATAGTGAAAGTGTTTTATATAAATGATAAAACAGTCCGTTTTTCCACATCTCACCCCAGGCATGCATGACTTCCGGAAGCCGGGGGAAAAACGTTTTTTCAGGCACCAGAAAACCCCAGGCCAGCGCCAGCAATAACACCTGAAAGCCGGCCACTGCATACAACACTTTTTTATCGATGTATTCAAAAGGAGTAAAAAGTTTTTTCAGCATGGCTTAAATTAAAAATTAAAGGTACTAAGTTGACACTATACTTGTTCCATCAGACACTGTTTTATTCAAAAAGTTGCAGGCCTTTTCATGGGCGATCTACAAGCTGCAATACAGGCGGATATTTTCTTTACATTAGGAAGTGACGGATCCCCCCCCCCTTTTCAGCGCTCAGGTCAATTTGTATTTTCTTTAACGTATGCGGCAGTATGGAAAATTTTGACTGGCAGCATCGTAGCCGGATAAATTTTTGAAAATCATGTCAGCACCCACTCCAGCAGCTTTCGCAGCCCTTCTGATAAAATACCTGCTACCGCTCATCGTCATTTTTTTTAGTTGTTTACTCGTTTTCAATACACTACCCTACTTCACATTTGGCAGGCATTACTCTTTTATACAGGAGAGGATTCTGTTGTTTGAAATTCCATTTTACGTCATTTGTTTTTATACGCATATTGCGGCCGGCTCTTTCTGCATTTTGTCAGCCTTGCTGCAATTTTCAGCATTTATTTTAAAAAAGCAGCGCTCCCTGCATATCTGGAGCGGACGGATTTATGTTATGGTTGTTTTGGTCGTTGCTGCGCCCACCGGGATGTTTATGGCTTTTTTTGCCAAGGGCAGCAATGCCGAACGGGCCCTGTTTATGCTGATGGCGTTGATCTGGTTTTATACGACTGCCAGAGGTTTGCAGACCGTTCTTGAAAAGAAAATCCTGGCCCATAAACAGTGGATGTTGCGCAGCTACTCAATGGCCATGACGGCTGTTACCTTTCGGATCTACCATCTTCTGTTTTATTATCTGGGCTGGTCGCATCTTGAAAATTATGAGATCTCTCTCTGGATCAGTGTAGTGGGAAATATCTTAATGGCAGAAGCAATCATATATTATAAAAACAACAATTACAAACAATCATTCACCACTTAAAATTCAATGAAATGAAAAGTATCATCACCGTCAGCACCCTTCTTTTTGTAACAGCATCGTTTATGGGTATTGGAAATTATATCCGCTATAATGACGAACTCAGGGCAAAAGGCCTTTACCGGAACACCAAAACCGACAACAGCTCTCAGAACACGGTTCATGCATCCGGGCAGTCTGCCATGACGGCCGAAGTGCTGCCTGATTTGCCTGATCCGCAGAGCGATGTCAGCCAGCAACAGCCACTTTCTGACGCTGCGGCAGATTCCACAACAGCATCTCAGGCAGATCAGTCCGCAGTTCATTCGCGACAGCGCAAATCTAAAAAGCGAACAGAAAACACAGTCATTCAGCCTGCCGTTCGTGATATTGATTTACGCGGTTTTTCGCGGGCACCGCTTGAAGATGAACCGCCTGTGTACAACACAGACGAGGCAGTTCAACAAAACACACCTGTAATTATATCAGATAAAGAAGCGAATGAATAAAAACACAATTATCTTTATGACTTCTAAGGGTCATGAAAATACTTGCTTATAAACATGTGAACCTGCTTTATTTCGCGGGGTGCTTTGTTGTCTTGTTTTTGATTTATTTTTCTGCGCACCGCGCCATGCTCATCGATGATGGTATTTCAGGTATCTGGGAAATCAAAATGCAGGGTATGCAGGGGTATTTGAAAAGCTACGGCTTTGAAAATTTTTATTACGGGCATTATGGAATCGTGGCTCTGCTGTATTTTTTATTTGGATTACATGCGCTTGGCTGGTACATTTTTTTTGTGGCGATGCACGCCCTCAATGCTACCCTGATTTTTGTCTTTTGCCAAAAACTCTTTCAGCACACGTTGCAGTTGAAGCAGGCCACTATCCTGGCTTTATGCGGATCACTCTTGTTTCTGCTGTCGCCCTATCAATCCGAAAATATTATCTGGGCCGCAACTTCGCATTATAGTGTTACCTTTAGTGTGCTGCTCACCGGCTTGATTCTGCTGGACAAAAAAATATCCGCAAAGGGACAAACTCCTTATTTTATTTTTCATCTTTTATTTGCATTTGCACTGGTAACCCTCGAAATTAGTTTTCTGTTTCCGGTCATCTGGACCGCTCTTTTTTTTCTTTATAAAAAGTTGAACAAAAACGAAATTTCCTTTCGTGTATTTTTTCTGAAATTTTTACTGCCGCAAATCGTGTTGGTTTTTATCTACTGCCTTTTTCATAAAATCTATTTTCAAACCTGGATACCCCATGACAGGGCTGGCGCTGATACCGGTTTTTCACTGGCACACAGTATCACAACCCTGAGTCAGCAAATGCTGAAGCTTTTCGGCTTTGTTCATTATTTGCCGCATAGCGCCCGCGAAGCTATATATTCATCGCTGCTTCACTGGAAAAAAGTGCTGCTGGTTTTGATTTTATTGTCAGCGGGGATGTCTTTTTGGCTTTACCGCAAAGATTTAAAAACCTTCTATACCGCGCTTTTTTTAATGGGTGCGGCCTTGCTGATGTATCTGCCATTTATGCGCTTATACTTTATGTATTTATCCAGAATCGAAAACGATCGTTATAATTATTTTGCGTCGGCCTTTTTATTTTTATTGCTGGTGTACCTATTGTTTCAGATTAGTCGTAAACTGGGGTATTTCATCATTTCAGCTTATCTGATCGCCTTCATTATTTGCCTGTTTCCGGTGGTGAGTGCCCGCAAACACAGTGCTGTTTTACACCATGCTTATTTGGCGCAATTGCCGGTCGATAACACCGCAGACAAAATTTATCTGCTGAATGTGCCGGCCTCATGCAGGGATGCCTATGTATTCAGAGCCGAAGGACGTACTGGCATTGCCTACCAGACCATTTATAACAAAAGTATTTTTGAAAAAATAGTACAGGTTGCGTGGTATAACGCCCAGTCAGAAAATGATGATTTTGAAGCAAAAAAATTATCCGATTCCTCATATCAGGTGCAGATCAAAACCAATGGCAGTTGGTGGATGTATCAGAGTATCGGAGCTTCTGATATGGAAAATGATCTGTTTCGGTTCACACTCGATCAATGGGGGGGCTACGTACTGACTTTTAAAAAACAACCTGCACCCAATGATCAGATCTTACTGTATGATCAGGGTAAATTTGTACGTTTGAATTAACAAAGCCGGCTGATTGCTTTTGCATCAGGCTTAAAAGAAGGTTTGATTGGACCTTTTTATAAATTTTTCATGTTAAAATGGAAACTTGCTGGTTTAGTTTTTGTAAGTTTACTGTTGAATAGCACCCTGCAGCTTTGACTGGAGTAAGATCTTTAGCTGATTTTAATAAGAACGCCCACAGGATTCGTCATTATATTATTCGTAACTATTTTCTGACTTTTTAACAAGTTAATTATGAAAAAGAATTTTACGCTCCTTTGTTTTTTGATGGCCATTGCACTCTCAGTTCAGTCGCAGATTTCGGGGACAGTTTTTCGCGATTTGAATAATGACGGGCTTATGCAACTTCCCGGCGAACCCGGCGTTTCAGGTATTGTGATCAACGCTTATGATGGTAGTAATACAATCATTAGTACAACGATGTCGGCTGCTAACGGAACATATACGCTTCCATTTACCGATTCGGTGCGACTTGAATTTGAATTTGGTGCAGGTAATCTTTGCAGTAACGCCGGTACCGACTTTACAACAGTCGCTTTGGCCGGAAATAATGTAAGGTTCATTTCCGCATCCACTGCGAATGTCGATTATGGCATTCAAAACCCTGATGATTATTTTGTCACC
>JADYYU010000329.1 GCA_020853515.1 Chitinophagaceae bacterium
GGTACTGCCGAGACCAATGGTACGGGCATCAATCACTATACAGGGCACGCCGGATTTGAGCAAATAGTGAGCAGTGAGCGCTCCGGAAATGCCGCCACCCAGTATGCAAACCTCAGTACTGCAATCTTTGTCTAATTTTGGGTAGTTAAAAGGCAGGCCGTTTTTTATCAGCCAAAATGGATAGCCCGAGCGAATATTCATCATGATGTGGCGCCTGATTTTGAGAGTTTAGTGATTGAAGAGTTCCTTCAGCTTTAAAATTCGTCGTGCAAAGTGTATCAACTGTGTTGATTCTTTACAGAAATAGAAATAGTACACTTTCAGTTGTTCTGTGCCAATCGCAAAATTGGTGAGCAGGAAAGTGCCGATAAGAAGGACCAATCTGTAAAGAACCAGATAGCTATTTCTTTCCATTTTTGTAACCTTTATTTTCGATCCAAAAATAGACTGCGTTCCGCGGCCGGTTTTATACTAATGAAAATAAAAGTTACAACATTTGCAGTTTCCCTTTCATGAATTAGCCATTCGGCATATTGCGGGCAAGCAGAAGAGCTAAGTGCTTACCTGAAAGCGATCAGGCAGGCAGATAGACCTTAAAAGTTGCACCCTGATCTTTTACGCCATACGCCTTAATATAACCTTTGTGATTTTCAACTATTTTTTTGCAGATCGTCAGGCCTATTCCTGTGCCTGTAAACGAATTGTCGTCGTGCAGGCGATGAAACAATTTAAAAATATTATCAGCATACTGCTGGTCAAAGCCGATGCCATTATCATCAAAAGTTAATTCCAGAAATCGGGCTTTCCCAAAATGATGCAGAAAAGGGATCTGATCGGCCTGCAACCACTGTGCACTAACCTGAATGACGGGTGCGACATGGGTGCGTGCATATTTGACGGAATTGCCTATCAGATTATTAAATAGCTGCTGGATCTGAAACGGAATCGCATCGATCACCGGTAAGGCTGTACTTTGCAACCTTGCATTTTTTTCTTCAATTAATTGTGCAAGTTCTACCTGTGCATTATCAAATATTTCCTGCAGGTCGGTGTGTTCAAAAATTTTATCTGCTTTATTAGCCCGTGAAAACAGCAAAAGGTCGTCAATTAATTTTTGCATCCTGTTAGCAGCTATCTGTACCCTTGTAAAATACTCTTTGGCTTTTTCGTTCAACTGATCGAAGTCGCGTTCTTTGATACGGGAAATGTAGGTCTGTACTTTACGAAGGGGCTCCTGCAAATCATGACTGGCTACATGGTTAAAGGCCGAGAGCTCATTATTTGAAC
Source organism: Chitinophagaceae bacterium (assembly GCA_020853515.1). Lineage (GTDB taxonomy): Bacteria > Bacteroidota > Bacteroidia > Chitinophagales > Chitinophagaceae > OLB11. Next base: position 1,288 of record JADYYU010000329.1, read on the forward strand.
GTTCAAGATCAAAGATTTTCTCTTCAATAATTTTATCTTTCAGATATTGTTCGGTAATATCAGCATTGATGCCGATCACAATGTCATTTCCGTAATTATCAACGATCTTCTTTTCAATCGACTTATAATAGCGTAAACTGTTATTATCTTTTCGGATAATCCGGAAATAGGAAACTACGGGTGTTGATGAAGAGTCAATCAGGATTTTTTGGCGGCCCTCATGCAAAATATGACGGTCGTCCGGATGTACAAACTCCATAAAATTTTCCGTTGTGGGCTCAAAGCTATGCACTTCACAGCCCAGCATGCGGTACTGATTATGCGAAAAGGTAAGGGTATCACTCTGCAGATTCCAGCACCAACTGCTGATTTCCGCAATCTGTTCGCTGTGTTCAAAAATTTCTTTATTGATCATCAGTTGATTATTAGCCTTCTTGAGATTCTGCAGATCGCGGTTGATTTTGTAAAAGGAACATATGAAGATAAAGAGGGAAAAAAGAATGCTGATGAAGATCCACTTAGGCGAAAGTTCGGCATGTTCCTGATACATTTTTGATCTTTTTTGTAAAAGGCTCAACTCGATATTTTTCATCTGATTTATTTTGGCCAGCAGCAAATCCATGGTTCTTTTGCCTGCATTCATACTACGCTTCAGCAATAATTTTTTTTCAAGTGTATCGGTGCTGTACTGCAGGTTTTTATCGAGATAATAAAACCGGTCCTCTTGCAGATTTTGCAAAGTCAGCAGGTTTTTTTTCTGCAACTCATCTTTTTCTAACAATTGTACCAGATTCTGATATGAAGTGGCGGCAGCATTTTTGGCAGAGCGATAAGTTTGCACAAAGGTTGAGTCGCCTGTTATGATAAAGCCCCGCTGATTTGATTCCGCTTGCTTGATATCAGAGGCCAGCAATTCAAGCTGAGCAGTGATCAAATGTTTATGAATCAGGTTTTGTTCCGATTCAGTCAGTTCTACAATTTTTCTATACGAAATACTGGCTGTAAAAAACAGGATGAAGACTGAAAGTACCAGCACCAGATACAAGATCAGCTTTGTGAAATTGTAGTTTAGTATTTGCATTTGTACATTTCAATTTAAAGGCTCAGTAAAAAGTTTTCCCGGTTAAGGCCGCTGGTATGATATTGCCAGTTTATGCTGATCACTTCCTTCAGTATTTTTTTCAGCTCACTGAAATCATTCGGCTTCTTTATATAAATATTGGCGCCTTTGACAAAGGTTTCTTCAATATCTTCCTGCGAGGCTGAAGTAGAGTAAATGGCAATGGTAATATCCCTGAGATTTTTATCACTTCTGATTTCGTTCAGGCATTCAATACCTCCTTTAATAGGCATATTCAGATCGAGAAAGATCAGATTAGGCAGACGGATCTCCGGGTTGAGAAGTCGGTCCATCAGTTGCACACCATCATTAACTGTATGTACCACAGTTCGCACCTTTATTTCTTCGATGGCATCTGTAAAAAACAGGCGATCGTCTTCATCGTCATCGGCCAGCAGTATATGCATTGCATCTTGATTCATAGGGGGGATTTTGGTTTTAGGTTGTTTCACGGTTGTTGCGCAGCTTGATGATACGCTGAAAAGCACTCGGTGTAAGTCCCGTTGTTTTTTTAAACTGGTTAGACAAATGGGCTACGCTGCTGTAATTAAGTTTCCACGCAATTTCTGTCAGGGTATATTTACCTTCCACAATTTCCTGTTTAGCCCTTTCAATCCGCTGCAGAATAATAAAATTTTCAATAGAGGTAAAGGTAGTTTCAGAAAAAATA
>JADYYU010000330.1 GCA_020853515.1 Chitinophagaceae bacterium
TACTTTGTACAGCAACGGAACACCATTAGCTTATACAATCACAGATGCAGATGGTATGTATTTATTCCAGGATCTGAATCCGGGAACGTATGAGGTCGGATTCAGCTTGCCAATCGGTTACATTTTTACAGGCACGCAAATAGGTGGAAATGCAGCAATGGACAGTGACCCTAATCCGCTTACAGGACGTACCGGTGCAATTACTCTTTTTGCAGGAATTAATAACTATACAATTGATGCCGGACTTTATCCGCAACCTCCAGGGCTGGTGCCAATGGCTTCTGTAGGTAATTTTGTATGGAACGATGTGAATAACAATGGACTGCAGGATGCCAACGAAGCTGGTATACAAGGCGTAACTGTGAACTTATATGATAGTACTGGTGTGAATATCATCGCCACAACTATTTCTGATGTGTTGGGTTATTACATATTTAATAATCTGATTCCAGCTACTTATCAAATTGAATTCACAAATACTCCGGCCGGATTTAGTTTTGTAACACGATTGGTAGGCACCGAAAGAGATTTGGATTCTGATCCTTATTTTCAAACTGGTCGTTCTGATTTGTTTACCCTGCTGCCAGGTGAATTCAATACTACCATCGATGCCGGTTTGCATAACAGTAATCTGCCAATAAGTGCGATCGGTAATTTTGTATGGTATGACCGTGATTTAGATGGTCTGCAAGAGGCTGGTGAAAATGGTGCCGCAGGTATAACAGTGAGATTATATAGCAGTGCAAATACTTTGCTGGGTACTACGATCACAAACAATAATGGATTTTATATTTTCAATAATTTGAATGCGGGTAGCTACTATGTGAATTTCTCAAATATTCCACATGGTTATAAACTTACCAAGCAAACTCCAGTTGGCGATAAAACGATCGACAGCGATCCTGAAATCACTACCGGTAATACTTCCCTCATAACATTAGGTGTAAATGAAACCAATCTTACGGTTGATGCCGGTCTTGTGCCAAATGATAACAGAGTCACCAAAGGTTCTATCGGTGATAAAGTTTGGAACGATGCGAATGCAGATGGTATTCAGGATGCCGGTGAACTGGGGGTGCAAGGTGTTACAGTTACCTTGTATCAGTCAAACGGTATTGCGGTGATCAGCAGTACGCAAACAGATCCGTTAGGTAATTATATTTTCACTGATCTGGATCAGGGCGCATACATAGTGGGTTTCAGTAATTTGCCAATTGGCTATACCTTCAGCAGCAAAAATCAGGGTAATGATATTGAACTGGATGCTGACGCAGATGTTACTACAGGAGGTAAAACAGATTCTATTTTATTAGATGAAGGCGATATTATCCTAACCATTGATGCAGGTATCCATCCTGCTGCCGGACTGGCCGGGTTGGGTGATAAAGTATGGAACGATGTGGATACAAACGGATTTCAGGATTTCGGTGAACCAGGAATACCGGGTGTTACTGTGAAACTTAAGAATGGCACCGGAAATATAGTGGCCAATACAACAACAGACGCAAACGGTGTGTATCAGTTTACAGGATTAACGCCGGGCGATTATAAAGTTGAATTTTCGAATCTGCCAGCAGGCTATAGCTTTACCAAAGCAAATATGGGCGGAAATTCACAGGAAGCGTATGATAGTGATGCTGATCTTATTTCAGGTGAAACAGATCTGGTGACCCTGAATGCCGGAGATTACAATGCGAATCTGGATGCAGGTATCTTTACGCTTAAATCTTCTCTGGGTAATTATGTGTGGGAAGACATCGACGTTGATGGAATACAGGATGCTAACGAAAAAGGACTTTCAGGAATTGTAGTATCTCTCTACAATGACATGAACCAGATTGTGGCCTATGCAATTACAAATTCTGTAGGTGGATACAATTTTGTAAACCTTGAACCCGGCAATTACATGGTTGAATTTTCAAATATTCCTCAGGCAGGTATCTTTAGTCCGAAAAAGCAACTGGCTGATACCACTGCAGATTCTGATGTAAACCCTGTAACAGGATTTACAGATATGATTACATTGGCTCCTGGTCAGTATAATCCTACAATTGACGCAGGTATCCATCTGCCAACTGGTGCCGGTTTAGGAAATTACGTTTGGCTGGATGATAACAAAGACGGCAAGCAAAATGCCAATGAAGTAGGTGTGCCGGGTGTAACGGTAACCCTGTATGATGAATTTAATGTAGCCGTAAAAAGTACGATCACTACTCAAAATGGTGCTTACACTTTTAACGACCTGATACCAGGTGTTTACAGTGTCGGATTCAGTACACTTCCAACCTACTATCAAGGTAATGGGAATCCATTTGCAGCTTACTTTACCACGCTTCACGCAGGTATTGATTCTACTGCAGATAGCGATGTTGATTCCGTGTCAGGTAAAACAGGACAGTATACCATTTTGTTAGGTCAGTATAATCCTACTGTTGATGCAGGTATCGTACTTGGCTTTGCATTGCCAGCTTCAGATCTCACAGCATATGCAACGTTGAATGATGTTAATTCTGTAAAAGTTAGTTGGACGACTATTACTGAAGTTAACACCGACAGATTCGAAATTCAAAGAAGCCTTGATGGTAAGAGCTTTGAAACAGTTGCGCAGCAATCAGCGTCAGGTACTACCCATGGAGCGACTGATTACAGCATCAATGATGATATTGCGCACATCACTAAAAAGGATGTGATCTATTACAGAGTGATGCTGATCGACATGGATGGAAAATACAGCCTGTCTAATGTTGTGAATGTTAAACTTGCAGAAAGCAGCGCAGACGCAACTGTTTATCCTTCACCGTTTACACAATATGTAAATGTACTTTATACAGCAGAAGCAGTAGGTCAAATTAGTATCAGAATGACCGATATGAATGGTAAAGTGGTCAGTGAACAACTGGCTGATCTGACCGTTGGTAAAAATGTTATTACTGTCGGTCAATTGCAACACTTGTCAACAGGTATGTACTCAATCATGATTACCGATCTGGAAACAAATGTGAAAACCTTCTTTAAAGTGACCAAGCAATAAACCGCTGATCATTTCATAACAAAACAAACCACTCTGAGCAATCAGGGTGGTTTTTTTTGTAATTTCACCGGCAAGTTGGCCATCGGGATCATGAACGAAAGGAGGGGAGCCGTATTCTCATTTTGGCAAAACGATCAATGGAATCCAAGATAGGCTCAAGTCGTATGTTCCGATGTGCTTGATTCGGAAGTTTACCAACATGGTATTTACAATAAACCGGCTGCTTATTTAAATTGCCTGGAACAAAGACAGAACCTGATTTATATCAATAGCACTATACAAAGATTCCTGTTTTTACAGCCTACCGGTTTGCAATACTCCTGAATGTGGAGTGCAACCCGATATTCTGGTTTTTGTTTGAATTGTTTCCGGAAAACAGATCAACGGATGAGCGGAAAGTACATAAGTCGATGGCTATCTGCTTTGCTGCACTACATTATAAGGCGCCTGCAACCGATTCTTTTTCAGAAAGAAGAATGAGGTGCTTAACTTAGTTTGCAGCGGGCTCAGCATCCAAACCATTTGATATCGCATATTTTTCCTGCTCACCACGTACTTTTTTTAGTTCTGCTACTTCTTTTTCCGCATAAATGGTGAGGTTATCAATTGCTTTTTGAATGTCATGATCGCTGTCGGCAGCAGATAGTTTTTCTATTGGCAACATGGCTTCGCTGATCATCTCTCTTTCGAAAAATAGAAAGTTAAGCATGGTCATACGTAGTGCTTTTGAGTTTGTGGCATCCTTCATATTTTGCAGTTCGCTGATTGAAGCATTTACAAAAGTTTCCCATTGTTTGCGTCCTGCAACAATTTTTGAAAAGGTTTTGCTTGCATAAGCATCATTCAGTTGGGCTCCCCATTGATTTCCTTTTTTGTAGAGTGAGTCGGCTATCGATGAGATGTGCTCGTTAAACTGAGCGGGTGTCTGCGCAGCAGCGTTAAAGCAATGCAGGCCAAGTGCGATAATAGTCGCCAATCGGATCATATTGAAAGGCATAGATCTTTTTGCAACTAAGGTAAAAAAAATCATTGATGAAGTGCCTTTTTTCAAAATACTATTTTGCATACAACTGCAAAATCATTTTCAGGTACGCCTCAGATGTCTGGGAATTCTGTATTCATGGTATTCCTGGTATAGAGCACATGGTATTCTCTGAAATAGCTATGGACCGACGGCAAGTTTCATCCAAAAGCACGAGAATGTGGCTTTTGCTCATTTAAAGCGCTTTATTAAAAAATAGTTTTATTTTTATCGCAAAAATAACCTGATGAAAAAACGAATGGTGCTGCTGCTGTGGATACTCTCTGCGATATTCGCAGCCTGTAATGACAAAAGCAACAAAGAACAGGGTGTTAAAAGCAAGCACCATCTGAATATACCTGATAATGGGATTCAAAGTCTTATGGAGGCCAATACCAGCAAAATTATTGAAGGTACTCAGGGCAGCGTGGTTATTGTAATGGGCGAGATCACCCGAAAAAAGGCTGATATCACAATCAGGCGCAATGACAGGATACTGGACGAGCAACTGGTGAACGAAGACGGAAAAATCAGCTTCGAGTATGAGGGCAATATTTATTTAGTGGTTGTGAAGAGTATTAAAAAGCCACTGATCGGAGCCGGCAAAGCCGAAATATCAATCAACTTGCAATAGTACACGTATGTTGCCTACATCTTCCGATTATATGAAAATAGCGTTGCAACAAGCACAAACAGCCTTTGAAAAGGGTGAGGTGCCTGTGGGTGCGGTGATTGTTATGCAGCATCAAATTATTGCGCGCGGGTATAACCAGACTGAGTTATTGAATGATGTGACTGCGCATGCGGAGATTATTGCATTGACCGCCGCTTTTAACCATCTCGGTAGCAAATACCTCCCCGATGCAACCTTATATGTAACCCTTGAGCCTTGTCTCATGTGTGCAGGGGCCTTATACTGGAGCAAAATTGGAGCAGTGGTTTTCGGCGCCGCCGACGAAAAAAATGGCTATAACAGACATTGTACGCATGCTCCTTTTCATCCTAAAACGGAAGTGAGCGGCGGTTTGATGAAAGATGAATGCGCTCAGTTGATGAAGGACTTTTTTAAAATGAGACGGACCAAATGAAAGTACAGGGGCTTTGTCCGGGCTAATGGCACCTTTTTTTTTAAAAACGGGTGGATTGACAAGCCCTCTGTTGCCGCATCAGACCGCCTAAACTTTTAAACAGATAAACTTTTTTTAATTACATTTGTAACCTCCTAACAGTAAGTGTAAATGATATGACAAATTCGGAATTATATATACTCAAAGAAAGTAAAATATTTTTGCCGGCGACCAAATGGTACGCCGAAAGAGAAATTGCAGATGTGCAGGAAAATAGTCAGCAAAGCATGATTGACACGCTTTCCGAAAAATTTCTGGATTTTGAAAAGGAACTCAGGGAGTTAAAGGATGAATTTGCCGCCTCTGACGATAAAATAAAAATGGCCGGCAAAGTGGTGAGAAAAAAATTACATCTGATTGGAGGCAAGGCTATCGGCAATTTTGAGCCGCTACTGCAGGATGTGGAAATCATGGAAGAGGAGATCAAGAAGGCTATTGATGTCAACCTATCCCAGAAAGAAAAAATATGTCAGGAGGCTGAGCAATTGCTTGAAACAACAGAGTGGAAAAATGCAACTGAAAAATTACGCGATCTGCAAAAACAGTTTAAGGAGCTCGCATCAGTTCCTGATTTACGCAACGATGAATTAAAGGATCGTTTCGAAAAGAACAAGGATGAATTTTTTAAGCGTAAACAGGCGAATTTTGAACATTTTGAACAGGATCTGCTTGATAACCTTTCAAAGAAATTAGATCTCTGCGAAAAGGCCGAGACTCTGCAGCATTCAATCGAATGGAAAAAAACGACCGATATTTATCAGGAGCTAAATGAAGAGTGGAAAAAGATCGGAATGGTGCCCAAACACCGCATGGAGGAACTTTGGTTCAGATTCAGCACTGCAAAAGATATTTTTTTTAATAATAAGCGGGAACATTTTGGCGAAATCAAAACTGAACAGGAAGAAAATCTTCAGCTTAAACTGGCTATTATTGAGCAAGCCGAAAAGCTGAAGGAAAGCACCGAATGGAAAATGACCAGTGAAGCCTATAATAATCTGATGCTTGAATGGAAAAAAATCGGAAGGGTGCCACATGATAAAAGTGACAAAGTATGGAACCAGTTTTTAGAAATCAAAAACCATTTTTATCAAAATAAAGATGCCCATTACAACACGGTAAAGGTGCAGCTCGAAGATAATTATGCCCGTAAAATGGCCATTGTTACACATGCCGAAGAACTGCAGCATTCCAATGATTTCGACATGGGCACCGAGGAGTTTCATACCATGTTTGAAGAATGGAAAACAATTGGACGTGTGCCGAAAGAGCATGGTGATGAAGCCTGGGAACGTTTTCTGAAAGCTAAAAAACAATTTTTTGAAAGGAAAGACGCCAACCGCGAGGTGCGCAAAGTGGAAATGTCAAAAGAACTGAACGAACGTGTCAGCAGAACCCGAAGCCAGTATTTTAAACTGACCAAAGAGTTGCAACGTGAAGAAGACCTGCTTTTTGATGTAGAAGACCGGATCAAAAATCTGCCACCTACTTTACGTAGTTATGAGAAACGTGAAGAGTATCTGGAAATGATGGAAGACATCAAGGAAAAAGTAAACTCTCTGAAAGCAAAAGCCAAAGAATTGAAAGAAAAACTGCAGCATGATGAGCGCGAGATCAATTATATCATGAGAGGTCCGCGTAAGAAGGAGGCGTAAATTTTGCAAAAGCACCAAACCAGCCGTTCAAAGATCAAAACATTCAATTACCAAATTTAAAATAAATGTCAAATACAGTATTTCAATTAATGCAGGAACTGGAACATGAGCAGGTGGTGATCTGCAATGATCCGCATTCAAAACTAAAAGCAATCATTGCTATTCACAATACCACGTTAGGGCCCGCTCTGGGAGGTACCCGCATGTGGAATTACGTTTCTGATGATGATGCCATGATCGATGCGCTGAGACTTTCAAGAGGTATGACCTACAAAGCCGCGATTTCAGGCTTAAATCTGGGTGGTGGTAAAGCAGTGATCATCGGCGACCCCTCATTAAAAAGCGAAGCACTCTGGCGCCGCTATGGCAAGTTTGTAAATTCACTGAACGGAAAGTATATCACGGCTGAAGATGTAAATACATCCGCTGCCGATATGGAATTTATTCACCTTGAAACTAAGCACGTGACCGGTATTCCTGAATATATGGGCGGTAGCGGAGATCCTTCTCCTTTTACAGCGTATGGTGTATTTGTAGGTATGAAAGCCTGCGCTCACAAACATTGGGGTAACGATAGCCTGCAGGGTAAAACCGTGCTGGTACAGGGTGTAGGACACGTAGGACAGTATCTGGTGGGGCATCTCACAGAAGCCGGTGCCAAAGTATATATTACCGATATCAATGAAGCAAGGGTAAAAGAAA
>JADYYU010000331.1 GCA_020853515.1 Chitinophagaceae bacterium
ATGAATACCTGTGAAAATCAATTCAGCAGGTATTCATTTTGGTTTTTGAAATTGGTTTTTGAAACTGGTTATCGCCGGTTGTTTTTAAAAGCGCTGAAACGGCGGAAATTTGATCACCCGGCGTTTTTTGGGTGCCTGTACTAAACCGGCTCCTACATCGCGGCGCGGATGCTGCGGCAATGGTTTGGCGGTGGCTGTCAGTTTATTCCACAAAGCCCGGCCTCTTAAGCCTGTAGCCTGATGCCATAAGGCTGCAATACCTGCTACATGCGGAGTGGCCATGCTGGTGCCATTGCAATTACCATGTATAATACCGGCCGGTCCCATTCTGATTGAATGCGGAGTAGACAGGGCTGAAAATACGGCTGCACCAGGACCTACAATATCCACAGCACCATAGGCAGGAAATAATCCCCCATTTGAAAAATAAGCCATGTTCATATTTTCATCCACAGCACCTACGGCCATGATAGAAGGACAGTTAGCAGGATGAGATACCGGACGAATCGTTCCCGGGCGGTTTGAATCATTGCCTGCTGCGGCCACGATCAAGGTGCCGTTATTTAAGAGGTTCGCTGCGGTTGCCTCAAATACCTGCGAAAATCCTGCACCGGCAGAAGCTCCGCCTAATGACATGCTGATAATGCTGCAACCCTGGCCATAAGCCCAGTTGATGCCTGCCAGGATCTGACCGTCTGTACCGCCGCCATTATTGTTGAGTACTTTGCCGGCAAAGATCTGAGCGCCATAAGCGATGCCGTATCGTACTACTGGCGACACCGGCGTTTTTGGTCCGCATGAGGTACCGATGCAATGTGTGCCATGTCCGAACACGTCCTGGGTTGCCTGTCCGGGTATGAAACTGCGTTCTATAATTGCACGGCCGGCAAAGTCGGGATGTGCGAAATCCATTCCAGTATCTAAGATCGCTACTTTAGCGCCTGCACCAGAGTAAGGATTTGTAAATAAGAACGATGAGGGAATCACCTGAGTGGCTTTTAATCCCCAGGTAGCACCGGCCAGTGCATTCGCTTCAATACCTTCTGCATCAGACAGTTCTTCCAGATCGGCCTGCGGTTCCTCCGTGAGTATATCCGCTAATGCGTTTACGGCATCCCGATAACCTTTTACGTAGCTTTCGGTTTCTTCATTTAATTTATTAATGGCATATACCACTCTTTCAGGCTCAATGATCATTTGATGATCGTCTGCTAAAACAGCAATCGAATTCGTAAACTTTGGGTTTTTGTTGACGATCGCTACGCCGATGTTTTCCAGTAATATACCATCACAGGCGTCGAGGTCTTCTGTGGTAAATACTTCATTTTCAAATGTAGCAGAGCTGATCAGATTAAGTCCACTCACCTCATTGATCGTGGATACAGCATTGACAGCGGGGTTTTGTGCAGGTAGTAACACCAGGTATCTCCCTGTGTACTCAACCTGAAGGTTTTCTTCTTTTTTGGCTTTTTTTGACATTGTTGTTGATTTAATTTTTGTTGCCTACTCTATGCAGTTTTCGGCTTCCCTGGTTGATTAGTGTAATTACAATGCAAAGATGCAATGCCCTGTGGCAGGCCGATAGAGGCGTATAACCGATTCTAAAGGGGAAAAATCCCCTTTTTAATACAGGAAATTGTATAGGGAAATCTTTTAAAACAATTACTTAATTTGTGCCTTAAACTATAAATTGAAAAAATATGAAAAACCAACACACGCTTTTAAGCAAATTTCTTCCGGCCACCCTGTTTCTTTTATGCAGCTCATTACTATTTGTACAGTGCACCGAAGAGGAACTGAAAGAAAAAGGTGGCAGCAGCAGCAATACCGATGCCTGCACATCCATCTGTTGCAGCAAGGTAAACTACTGCGGCATCTCTGAAGCGGAACTCAATGAGGGCATCGTAAACTACCGCGATCAGGACTGGATCAAAACCAGTAACTACTTTTCATCCGGCCATACGATCAGTCAGTATCTTGAAGAGTTTTGTCAGCCTGCCGGTGTAAACGAACGACAAACACCTTTAACGGCCGGCGATTTTGACGCCCGCTATATGGATATGGATATTGAACAGTTAGAGAATTATTTATGTATGCTGAAAAGATCAGGTGTACGTGATCAGGTACAAAAAATCAGATTTTACTATATCAGATATGGCAAAAATGCGCCCCTGTCCGATTACAAAAACAAGCACTCACTGGCTCTGATACCGGTAACCATGTCAGGCACCGAAATACCAAGCACCATATTGCCAAAAACAAAAGAAAACCTGCCACTGATTTTTGATCCTTCTCATTGTCAAAACTCAGCTATCGCCAATCACAATAATATTTGCCCGCCCGAACCACCAATCGGATGCAGCGACCGACTGCGCAGCTTAGACAGACCTCAACACTAATCGCTCTTCTTGGAAACGATTTATCACATATTAAACCGCAGCACCCTGTTGTTTGAAGGACTGGCTCTGCTCACGGCCCTCATAACAGTGAGGAAATACAGTCAATCGGTGCTGATCGTGTTTTTACCCTTTCTGGCCTATGTACTGCTTACAGAAATACTGGGCAGCACGCTTTATGCCTGTAGCAACCAATTACTGTATAATCCCGAACTGGTGATGGAAAATGGCATTTACCTGTTTAGTTTTATGTATATTTTTAAGGACAAAGCAGCGGTCAGCATTTCAAAAGGCCTCTTTATTACTTTCATCCTGATGACCCTGACGGATATGTATTTTCTGGATTCGCTTTCAACAGATGTCCTTTCGCTTTCGTTTAATGGCGGGCGCATCCTCATACTCATTGAGTATTTTATTTATCTGTATGTTTTATTGCGATCAGATGAATATCTTGAGTTATCGCGCAATTTATTTTTCTGGTTGTCGACCGGTATCTTTATTTTTATTCTGCTTACTTTTCTGCGTGATACTTTATTAGGTTTACAGTCTGAACTATCGGTTAATGAAAAATATATGATCAAAATGAGTGGCTTTGTGGCCAGCAATATTTTATATACCTGTTTTATAGCAGGATTTTTAAGATGCAAAAAAACAGCGCATGTTTAGCTTAATTGTCTATGCCACCCTCATTGTGATTGTGATCGCTACTGCGCTGCTGCTGGTATTTATGC
>JADYYU010000332.1 GCA_020853515.1 Chitinophagaceae bacterium
GGTCAGACTATACGACCGCTTGTTTACCGTAGAAGATCCGGCAAATGAAGAAGGTGACTTTAAAGATTTCATCAATCCGGACAGTCTGACCATAGTCAGCAATGCATGGATAGAGCCAGCCTTACTGGAAGCAGGCATGGAGGATAAGTTTCAGTTCCTGCGTTTAGGGTATTTTTGCAAAGACAAAAATTCAACTGCTGAACATCTTATTTTCAACCGCACTGTGGGCCTGAAAGACTCATGGGCCAAGGAAGTGAAGAAGGCTTAAGGAAGCCAGTAGCAAAACTGCATAGCATAACTTACCTGAATAATAAACAGGTATACTGCCGGTCTTGATATATTTAATATCGATCAATGCAGAGCTATCTTCGTAAAAAAAATTACATTACTTTTATCTCTGCAAAACAGAGAAAATAATGTCCTACCCGTATCAAATAAAATCACTCGATCAATATCACGAAGTCTACAAACAAAGTGTTGAAAACCCCGAACAATTCTGGGCCGAAGTCGCAGCAACATTCCGCTGGAAAAAACCTTTTGATAAAGTACTTGAATGGAATTTCAAAGAACCGAACATTGAATGGTTTGGAGGCGGGCAATTAAATATCACCGAAAACTGTCTCGATAGATGGGCCGAATCACAACCCGATACACCTGCAATCATCTGGGAAAGCAATGATCCTGCAGAAGCAGGACGTACCTTGACCTATAAAGAACTGTTGGCCAAGGTGAATCAGTTTGCCCATGTACTCAAAAATAACGGAGCCAAAAAAGGCGATCGCATCTGCATCTATATGCCCATGGTGCCCGAACTGGCCATTGCCGTATTGGCCTGTGCCCGTATCGGAGCAATTCATTCAGTGATCTTTGGTGGTTTTTCTGCCCAAAGTATAGCAGACAGAATCAATGATGCCTCCTGCAATATCGTTATCACCGCAGATGGCGGATACCGGGGTAATAAACAAATTCCACTGAAAGCAGTGATGGACGAAGCTTTGATACAATGCGATACTGTGCAGAAGGTCATTGTACTGAATCGCACCAACACACCCGTCAGCATGCTGAAAGATAAAGAAGTCTGGTGGGAAGAGGAAATCCTGAAAGTGGAACATGCCGGCAATCCTTTTTTCGAAGCCGAGCCCATGGAGTCGGAAGATGAATTATTTATTCTTTATACCTCAGGCAGCACCGGCAAACCCAAAGGTGTTGTACATACCTGCGCAGGTTATATGGTGTATACAAATTATACTTTCGTAAATGTATTTCAATACCAGCCTGGTGATATTCATTTTTGCACCGCCGATATCGGCTGGATCACCGGACATAGTTATATCATATACGGCCCATTAAGTGCCGGAGCAACTACACTGATGTTTGAAGGCATTCCCACCTGGCCCGACGCAGGCAGATTCTGGGAAATCATAGACAAATACCACGTCAATATTTTATACACGGCACCAACAGCCATCCGAAGCCTCATGAGCTTTGGACTAGACGTGCTAAAAGATAAAGACTTAAGTTCACTGAAAGTACTCGGCACGGTGGGAGAACCCATCAATGAAGAAGCCTGGAACTGGTATCACTATCATATCGGTAAAGGCAATTGCCCGATAGTAGATACCTGGTGGCAAACCGAAACCGGTGGCATCCTGATCTCCAACCTCGCGGGCGTTACACCACAAAAGGCAGCTTATGCTACCTTGCCACTACCCGGCATTCAACCCTTGCTGGTAGATGAAAACGGTCATATCATTGCCGGCAGTAATGCAGCTAGCGGTGAACTGCCCGCAGAAACAGTCAGTGGAAATCTTTGCATACAATTTCCATGGCCGGGCATGATACGAACAACCTATGGCGACCATGAACGTTGCCGGCAAACCTACTTTTCAACCTATCAGGACCTGGACTTTACCGGTGACGGCTGTTTCCGCGATCAGGCAGGCAATTACAGAATTACCGGTCGTGTAGATGATGTGTTAAACATCAGCGGTCATCGCATCGGTACCGCAGAAGTAGAAAATGCCATCAATATGCATACCGGTGTGGTTGAAAGCGCCATCGTAGGCTACCCGCATGATATAAAAGGTCAGGGCATTTATGCCTTTATTATTTATCAGGGCGAAACACTCGACAACGACAGTATTGCCCACGACATCAACCAAACAATCACAAGACTCATCGGAGCCATCGCTAAGGCAGACAAAATTCAGTTTGTAAGTGGCTTGCCCAAAACCAGAAGCGGTAAGATCATGCGGCGCATTTTGCGAAAAATTGCTGAAGGTGAAACAGAAAATCTGGGAGACACCTCTACCCTGCTCGATCCTGCGGTGGTAGATGAAATAAAAAATGGCAGAAGGTAATATTTTAAACCCCAGTCATTTTTCCTTATGGAAAAACCTCATCTTTGTATCGTGTAGATTCCGTCAAAAGCGGTTCTAATATTTCATGCTACAAAAACGAACTCCCATGCGAATAATCATTTGCAGCCTGCTGCTGTCCCTTTCATTTCAGATCACCTTATCGCAAACCAATATGAATACAAAATATGATGTCAAATGGCGCGCGGTGGATGCCGCCTTCAAAAAAGGCCTTTCAAAAACAGCCGAAACAGAAATCGAATCTATTTTAAAAATGGCCAAGGCCGAAAAGAATACCGAACAGATCATCAAATCGCTTTGCAATTACCGTGTGAGCCTCAGCAGCCGCGATGAAAAATCAAGACTGCATGATATTGAACTTTTCAATAAAGAACTCAGGGACGCAAGCTTTCCGCTTAAACAAATTTTGCATTCGATGCTGGGGGATCTTTACTGGACTTACTATCAGGAAAACCGCTATCTGATACTTGACCGTACACAAATAAATGCAGCCGCGGATGATGATGGGGCAAAAACCGCCCAGTCGGATATAGAAACGTGGACAGCAACTGATTTTTACGAGAGGGCTTATACCCACTTTAATGCTTCCCTCACAGAATCAGAAAGATCAAAAACGTTCGCATTGAATAATCTGGCTGAAATATTAACTCCTGAAAAAAACACGGCCCACCTGCGCCCAATGCTGTATGACTTTCTGGTCAACAGAGCCATTGCCTATTTTGCGCAGCACGAAAATGAAATAACGAAGCCAGCTTATGCATTTGAGATCAATGATGAAAAGGCGTTTGGAGATGTAAGCACCTTTATGAATACAAACTTTAAAACATCCGATACCACCTCACAAAAATATCAGGTACTGAAATTATATCAGCAGCTTTTATCTTTTCATCAAAATGATGCAAAGCCTGATGCACTCATTGACGCTGACATAGCCCGCCTTTTATTTGTACATCAGCAAAGCAATCTCACAAACAAAAAAGAATTATACGTCGCAGCGTTAAAAAGTATCTCCGGCCATTACCCAGGCAATCAGCAGGCGGCCATGGCCAGCTACTACATTGCTGAAACTTATAGCAGCGAGCAAACCAAACCGCAAGCCGCTGCAAAAAACACACTGTCCGAAGCCAAAACCATTTGCCTTCGTATTATCGAAAACTTTCCGAAATCCGAAGCAGCCAACAGGGCCGAACTGCTTATACAACAAATAGAAACCCATGCACTGAGCATTCACACTGAAAAAGTCATATTACCTGATGCTCCTTCATTGTTGAAAATAGAATACCGCAATATTCAACAAGTGTTTTGCAAAATTGTAAAACTCAATGCAAAGGAATACAAAGAGTATTCTTACAGTTATCAAAATGATTTTAAGGAATTATTGACCCGAAATGCCATCAAAACATGGACCAGCGCGCTGCCGGATTTAAAAGATTTTCAACCCCATTCTACCGAAATAAAAATAGATGCGTTGCCCATTGGCATGTATGCGTTGCTGATATCGGAAAATGCTCAGTTCGACCATTCCGGATATACTGATATCGCTTTGATCAATGTGTCAGAACTGGCTTACTTATATGCAAACGATCAAAGTAAACCCGGTAGCACCGTTTTTGTAATGCACAGAGCGACCGGCGAGCCGCTTACAGCAGTGAATGCCAAAACCTGGGCACAGAATTATAATTATAACAATCAAAAAAATGAACTTAAAGAAGGGCCTCATTTTACCACTGATAAAAATGGCTCTTTTGTCATCACTCAGGTTGATGCTAAAGTATCAGCTTATTCACTGGAACTTTACAAAGGAAACGACACGCTGTTTCTCAACAGCAGCATTTATGGCAATAATAGTA
>JADYYU010000333.1 GCA_020853515.1 Chitinophagaceae bacterium
GAGTCCGGCAAATGGGACCTACGAAAACGCAGACCTCCAAAATAGAAATTAAACAAAAGACTTTGAAGAATTGCTTTAATGAAACCTTTTTAGAAATAGCCAAAGGCTAGCAAGAACATAGAACTTGCGAAGGCGCAGCTTTCGAAGAGGAGGAAATTATGATCTACAACTTGAACCCGATTGATACATATACTTGATTTATATACTGCCAATATATATAATCAAAGGTTGGAGAACCTGGTAATGTAGTACGACGAAAGCTTCTATCTTGCTCCACCTCGTAGCCAATTTTATATGAAATTGTTTTACTCGAATTTTTGGAACCGATACCTGCACTAGCTATAAATCCACCAGCCCCATCGTAATATCTATATTTTGGATGTTTAAAATGATAACCAAAATTTGTAAAAAAACTAAGACTGCTATGGCTTTTTAATTTAATAAAAACCATATTTGTTCCAACCGACAATGGAAACGAAAAAAATGTATAATGAGATTGTTCCTTAGGTTCCATAAACCTAAATGTTATTCCAAGGGATAAATTTATCTCAAAATTATGAGTGACAGGTTTAACAACTGCTAATCTAGATCGTAAAGATGGATACTTGTATGCTTTATAAATTTCACGCGTAAATGCTATTCCATGATTAGTTCGCATTCGTGTGTTATTGTTGAGCTTGAATGCATACGCTACACCCAATTCAGTTTCGAGATACAATTTCTGAGCCTGACCATTCGAAAGTAAAAAGAGAAAGCTGCATACAAGTGTCGACAGTATTTTCATAATTGTAAATTTACTACATAAAATGAATCATCTCTTCGAAGGCCGCGCCTTCGCACGCACTATATTCTTCATAGGTTATACCTATTTTTCAAAACCTGCAAAGACTTAGTCATCAAGAAGATTCCGCCACGGCGGACCTATTACTGCCCACCACGACTGAACAAACTCACTGCATCTTATGCCTCGGCAATCCGATCTCATGCGCTGAAGGATAAGGATCACGGTGAGTGCTGCTCACATCATTCTTAAGCTGATGATGTACTTTAAACTGACGCCCCGACGATGCCCCGTAACGAGGGTCAGGCACAAAAGGCATCTTCTCCATCTTGGATATGCTAATGGTCGGAAAATGAAAATCAACCTCCACCACCCCCAGCAACAAATAACAGCCCCCACCCTTAAACGGATAACGCTGCAGACTGTCGGCAAAATGAGCCGTATCAAAATAAGCCCCCTCCATATCGATCCAGGTACCAAAAAACATGGTACCGGCCTTGGTAGGCACCTGCTTGGTAGACACCAGATAAGCCAGCATTTTTACCTGACGCTTATGATGCGCCGGCAACTCTTTTGCCATCACATCACCCCGGTAAGTAGTTTGCAATAACTGAAAAGGCGTGCAGGAAACCGGAAAACTCAAGATCTCAATTTCATCAAACGCATCTTCAAACGGATCGCGGGGCAATACCGGAAAACGATACTCCCTCACAGGCTCCTGAAATAAAAGCGCCGAGCGGTCTTCCGGTTTAAAGTTCACCATCAGAAGCCGCGCACTCAGTATCAGTTCGTTTTTGGCCTTGCCCGTAAACCGGAATGCACCAATAAAGATCAGGGTCTGTATCGCCTCTATGCCAATGGGCACCCGATGAATAAAATCGGCCAGCGAACTGTAATCACCGCATCGCTCCCGTTCCGCTATGATCTGTAAGGCCACAGAAGATTCCAGCGATTTTAAATGCATCAACCCCAGATAAAGATCCTGACCGTACACCGTAGTTTCATATAAACTCTTATTGACGCAGGGATTGCAGATATTAGCCCCCGACATCCGGGCCTCATGCACATAAATTTCAGTACGGTAAAAACCACCCCCGTTATTAATGGCCGACACCATAAACTCAATGCCGTAATACACCTTTAAATACAGGCTCTGATAACTTTCTACCGCATAGGAAGCCGAGTGCGCCTTGCAAAATGAATAACCCGCAAACGACTCGATCTGACGGTACACTTCCTCACTCAGTTTCAGCGGATGCCCCTGCTTTTCAGAACATAAAAAAAACTGCTCCTTCACCGTTTGCAACTCCTTCAGCGAACGCCCCTTGCCGCTGATGGCCCGGCGCAGAATATCGCCATAAGCCGCTTCCAGTCCGGCATAATGCATCGCGATCTTGATCACATCTTCCTGATAAACCATAATGCCATAGGTTTCGCCCAGATGCTCCTTAAACACCTCATGAAAATATTCAAACTGCCCCGGATGATTATGCCTGAAAATATACTCCCGCATCATACCGCTCTGCGCCACCCCCGGCCGTATGATGCTCGATGCCGCTACCAGCGTTTTATAGTCGCTGCATTTCAGCCTTCGGAGCAGGCCACGCATGGCAGGACTTTCAATATAAAAGCAGCCTATTGTTTTACCCACACTTAAATGCTCATTGCAGCGCAACTCGTTTTTACAAAGAGAGATATCCTGAATATCAATTTTGATGCCCCTGTTTTTCTCCACCAGCTTCACCGTACTGTCTATAGTGCCCAGACCGCGCTGACTCAATATATCAAATTTTTCAAAGCCGATGCTTTCAGCGATATGCATATCAAACTGCACCAGCGGAGACCCCTTCGGCGGCATTTCTAACGCACTAAAATTGGTGATGGGCTCTTCAGAGATCAGAATGCCACAGGAGTGCATGCTGCGCTGATTGGGATATTTTTCAAGCATCAGCCCATACTCCTGCACATACTTCACAATCGAATTTTTATCCTGTTGTCCGATGGCCGTGCGACTCAGCACATCCAGCTCTTCTTTTTGCAAACCAAATACCTTGCCCACCTCGCGGAAAATAGAACGGTACTTAAACTCCGCAATGGTGCCGCAAAAAGCCACATGACCTTTTCCAAATCGTTTAAAAATATAGTCGAGTATGATATCGCGCTCCTTCCACGACCAGTCGATATCAAAGTCGGGCGGACTCTTACGGCTCGAATTCAGAAAACGTTCAAAATACAGATCCAGCTCTATCGGGCAGATATCGGTAATACCCAGACAATAACTCACAATGCTGTTGGCCCCGCTGCCCCGCCCCACATGCATAAACCCGCAGCTCATACTGTACTGCACAATATCCCAGGTAATGAGAAAATAACTGCCAAAGTTCAGATCATCGATCACCTTCAGTTCCTTCGCCACCCGCTCGCGCGCTTCTTTATGATGTTTGCCATAACGTCTGATCAGTCCTTCACGGGCCAGATTGGCCAGCAATACCTTATCGCCATACTTACTGTCGGTATAAAATTTTTTGTTGCGGGGTGTGTGAAAGTCAAATTCAAAATTGCATTCCGCCATCAACTGCAAGGTGTTTCTGATCAGTTCAGGATAGGCACTGTAACGCATCAGCAACTGATCTTGCGGTATCATCACTTCCGCGGTATCGCAGTAATCGTCCGCACTGAGTTTCGACAATAAGGTATTGGTATCAATGGCCCGCAAGATCTTATGCAGGTTAAACTCCTTTTTCACCCTGAAAGTAACAGGATGCAACACCACGGTTTGATGAATGCGGCTTCTCCATTCGGTTCTGAATAATTTGATCAGTTGCTCATACCGCATCCCAATGTACTCGAAAGGACGCAGATGCCGGGGTACATTTTCTACAGGATAAATTACAGCCACCTGCTCAAACTCAGGAGCCTGCAAGGGTAAAGGCGTACCGTCAAAATGATGTTTGGTCAGCAGACGGCACAACTCTCCCAGCCCCTCTTTATTTTTGGCCAGACCAATAAAAAGCAGTTGATGATCCTGCCGGAATTCGATACCCACCAGGGGCTTGATCTCAGCGGCCTGACAAGCCTTCACAAAATCGTACACACCCGTGATAGTGTTGATATCTGTGAGGGCTAAGGCGGTCACCTTGCATTCTACAGCCTGCTGCACCAGCTCTTCCAAAGGAATGGTACCGTAGCGGAGACTATGATAAGAATGACAATTGAGATACATTTTTTTAGTTTTACTGATTGTTTAAATTTCGATCCGATAATTTGGGCGGCACACACGCTTTTCGCTGCAAGTCCGCCGGGGTGGACAAGTCCGCCTGGGTGGACAAGTCCGCCGGGGCGGAGCTTTTCGCTGCAATCGTTGCCGCAATACAGACTCCCGTTTATATAACTCCCTTCCTTGAGTCAAACCCTGTCTGCCTGAGCGAAGGCTGAGCGCAGTCGAAGGCTGAGCGCAGTCGAAGCCTGAGCGCAGTCGAAGCCTGAGCGCAGTCGAAGGCTGAGCGAAGTCGATGCTGAGCGAAGTCGATGCTGAGCGAAGTCGAAGCCTAACTTCTCCCCACCATCGATCCGCCGCAAAGCGAAATCGCGTCAAAGCCAAACCTGTTTTTGATACTGTCGATCGATTGATACAAGGCCATTTTCTCGGTGGTATCGTCAAACAGATTGGTTTGATAAGCCCCCCGCACCAGTCCGCTGAAGCGTATACCCACCAGCCGCAAACGCATCCGGCGGTTATACGATTTATCAAACAGATCTTTCACCTTTTCGATCAGAATATGATCGCAGGAAGTATAAGGAATGCGGCATTGCTTGGTTTCTGTATCAAAATTATTATAGCGTATCTTCACCACCACCACCGAAGTCAGCCAGCTTTCCGACCTGAGCTGATGGGCCAGTTTCTCTACCATGCGTATGATCAGCGATTTCAGCATGGGAATATCTATCGTATCCTTTTCAAATGTCTGTTCTGTAGAGATCGATTTGCGTTCAGAATAAGGCTGCACCAGCACCTCATCAATGCCATTGGCTTTTTTCCATAAATCAATCCCGTTTTTGCCGATCAGGCGCTGCAACACCTCGGCCGGCATTTCAGATAAGGTTTGTATGGTACGCACCCCCACGCGCGACAACAACTGAAACGTCACATCCCCCAGCATGGGTATTTTCTGAATCGATAAGGGATTTAAAAACGGTTTTACCATCTGCTGACTGATCTCCGATTTGCCTATCGGCTTGGCTTCACCCGTTCCGATCTTCGAAACCGTTTTATTGACCGACAAGGCAAAGCTGATAGGCAGACCCGATTCTTTCATGATGCGGGAGCTCAGCTCGACGGTCCATTTATAACAACCGAAAAATTTATCCATTCCCGATATGTCAAGATAAAATTCATCAATGCTCGCCTTTTCCACCACCGGGGCATACTCCTTAATAATATCGGTGATCTCATGCGACTTGTTCGAATACAATTCCATATCACCCCTGATCACTTTTGCCTGCGGACAAAGCCTGAGGGCAAACTTCATGGGCATGGCCGAACGCACCCCAAACTTACGGGCTTCGTATGAACACGACGATACCACTCCCCTGTCCGAACTGCCTCCTATAATCAGCGGCAGCCCATTCAGATGCGGATTTACGAGACGCTCACACGAAACAAAAAAGGTATCCAAATCCATATGTACAATTGATCTTACCATAAAATTCCAAGTAGTTTTAAGCAGACTCATTTATTTTATCTGCATTCAAAATTAGATCATTTTATATCAAACATTTGTATATTTGCTGATACAAATTGTATCAATGTCTATATTCTCTGAAAACCTCCGTCACCTGCGCAACCAAAAAGGCTACTCCCAAAAAAAACTGGCCGAAGAACTGATCATTACCCGGGTGCGCCTGGCCAAATACGAAGAAGGCATCAGCGAACCGCCCTTTGATATCCTCAAACGCCTGTCGGCTTACTTTCATGTGAGCATCGATATTCTGATCTCGGTAAACCTGCAGAAGTTCCCGATGGACAGTCTGCTGAAGATGGAAGACAACCGCATTCTGCTACCCGTTACCATCGACAAAACCGGGCGCGACTATATCGAGATCATACCCCATAAAGCCAAAGCCGGCTACCTCAGCGGATACAGCGATCCCGAATATGTAGAGAAACTGCAGCAAATGCATTTACCCTTTATCCGGCAGGGCAAGCACCGGGCCTTTCCGATAGAAGGCGACTCGATGCCACCCCATAAGGAAGGCTCCTTTATTGTAGGCCGCTATATCGAAAAAGCCGCCGATATTAAAGATGGCCGCACCTATGTAGTGCTCAGCAGAAATGAAGGCATCGTGTACAAACGCCTGTTCAGAAAAAATAAAAAAGAACAGAGTTTCATGCTGCATTCCGACAACTCATTTTACAAACCCTATGAAGTCAAAACCGGCGACCTGCTGGAAGTATGGGAACATGTCTGCAGTTTCTGCACCAAAGAATTTGAACCCGACGACCTCGATACACAAAGCATGAAAGAGATGCTGCAGCAAATCCGGAAAGATATCCGTAAAATTAGCGCCCCAGCATGTCCGCCGGGGAGGACCTGTCCGCCGGGGAGGATCCGTCAATAGTAAAGGAACCAAAGTACGTCCGCCGTGGCGAACCTGTCCGCCGGGGAAGACCTGTCCGCCAGGGAGGAGCTGTCCGCCGTGGCGAACCTGTCCGCCCGCCTGGGCGGGAAAAAAAATGTGAATAATATTTTTTAATGTGCGTAAACTCATTACACAGATTATAAATAAATTTGTACCATAAATAACCTACACTATGCAAACCCTCGAATCTATTTACAGGCAACTGGACCTTATCCGCATCCAAAAAAAAATGATGGTGCACGCCCAGTTATACGAAGAATCCGCAGCCCTGCGCAAAACAGAAAAAGAGCTGATGCAGGAAGCCGAAACCTATGAAAAACAACATAAACTCACCCTCTCCAAATCGAAATATGTGCGGGGACTGCAATGCGAAAAATCGCTGTGGCTGTATGTTCATAAATATAAAGAACAAACTTTCAGCGATGCTCAGGAAGCCCTCTTTCAGCAAGGCAGCGACGTGGGCGTTATGGCCAGGGCATTGTTACCCAATGGCGTGCTCGCAGTAGCCGAAGGAAGCTATCCGGGTTTTGCCAGTGCCGCTTATACCCAATCACTGATCGACAAAGGCGTTACCACTATTTATGAGGCTACATTCGTGCACGACAATATTATCGTAGCCGTTGACATGCTCGATTTCAGGGACGGACAATGGAATGCCTTTGAAGTCAAAAGTACCACCAAGGTGAAGGATACCCATTATACAGACGCCGCCATTCAGTATTATGTGTTGTCCGCTCACCTGCAAAATATAGAAATGTATCTCGTGCATTTCAACCGCGACTATATCCGCATGGGTCCACTCAATCTGCGTAAATTATTTACCGCTGCAAAAATTACAGCACACGTAAAGGACATGCAGACCGGCATTCCGCAAAAAACACGTGACCTCAAACTGAACATACTGAGCGAAGAACCTGTCAAAGAGGTAGGTGCACATTGCAACACACCCTATACCTGCTCCTTTTATGCCTATTGCCACAAAGACATCCCCGAAGTGCCTGAAGTCACCGTTCCGATGGAGGAAGGCGAAACTTATATCAACGTAGAAGCTGTGCAGGAATATGTGCAAATGACCGACTACCCCATCGGATTTTTAGATTTCGAATCGATCATGCCGGCCGTACCGATGTTTGATCAAAGCCGACCATATCAGCAAATCGTTTTCCAATATAGTCTGCATTGGCAGCTCAGCGCAGACAGCGCACCCGAACATGCGGAAATGCTGGCAAGCAACGTAGGCGACCCGCGTCTGCAAATCATCCCTTCGCTCATCGCGCATGCTGCGAAACTTGAAACCGTGCTGGTGTATAATGCATCCTTTGAACGAAGCCGGCTCGAAGAAATGGCCGAAGATTTTCCGCAGTACGCCACTGCCTTAAATGACATCACGTACAAATTACTCGACCTGATGCCCGTGTTTAGGGTATGGTACCGCACGCATAGTATGGGTGCCCGCTACAGTATGAAGGTGGTGTTACCCGCTTTATGTCCCGACCTAAACTATGATCAGCTACCCATCGGCGATGGCGTCAGTGCGACGAATGCTTTTATGCAATTGTATCACGAAAAAGATGAAGTAAAAAAAGCGGCCATCCGACAGTCACTGATCGAATATTGCACACTGGATACTTATGGAATGGTGCGACTATGGGCTTTGCTGAAAGTTGTGTAAACTACGGTCACTACCGGATATCTGCCAGATGAAGTTAGTCATGCATCAACCAATACCTGTTGGATTTTGCCATATCACACAAGTCAATTTGATTTTAAATTAAAAACCTGCTGATCATCATCTTATCTTTCCTTTAGGTCGAAGAAAAGTGCTCAGCAGTGATTTCATTTGACCACCCGGAACAAAAACAGCGTTTACAAGAATGTTTTGAAAAATAATCGATATTTATTGTTTATCAATAAATCTTTATTATTTTTGCGACATAAATTAACAATTATGTCAAAAACAGACAACTTTATTTTTTGGGGCTTATATGTTGTGGCCTGGATGATTTTTGTAGGCTTATCTATTGAAGCGGGAGGCTTAATAGTCAATTTATTTTTCAGTCTTTACAAACCTGAATTCGTTCAAAATCTTTATCAAAAGCTGGACTTAATTCAAATGTATAACGAGAGTAAATTGACATTTTTCGGCATCTATAGTTTTATTCTGATTATTTCAATTTCAAAAGCTTATTTGTTTTACATCGTTATCAGGCTAATGCACAAAATGGATTTGTCAAAACCGTTCAGTAGCTTTGTTTCGAAACAAATTTTGCAAATTAGTCATCATACCCTTTCTATCGGAATATTGAGTCACATCGCGCGGGAAGTAGTCAAAGGTTTAATGCATCATGGTTTCGTTTCCAACAATTTAAATCAATTTTGGGTTGACAGTCAGGCATTCATTCTGATGGGGGCTGTCATTTATATCATTGCGATTATATTCAAAAAAGGAGTAGATATTCAAAACGAAAACGATTTAACTGTTTAAGCTATGCCAATCATTGTAAACTTAGATGTGATGATGGCCAAGCGTAAAATCTCTCTGAATGAACTTTCAGAAAGAGTCGATTTGACATTATCTAACCTTTCTATCTTAAAGACAGGAAAAGCGAAGGCCATTCGTTTTAGCACATTAGAAGCTATCTGTAAAGCACTGGACTGCCAACCTGCTGATATTTTAGAATATAAAAGCGATTACGACAATCCATCGAAGCCCTAATAAGGGTTTTGCGTCAGGATTGCTCATGTTCAAGCCACCCTGTTTGTACCGTTTAAAAACTAAGTACATTAGACAGGCGTCCCTGCATTTAATATCACCCGCACTAAACTGTTGAAACGGACTGGCATGCATTTAAGCATTCAGAAAATACGCTGGAAATTTCATCTGATACAAATTAGAAATTCAAGCTATTGGCCTGCTTTACATTATATCAATGAACGACCGCATTAGTCAACTTTGGTCTCTGCTTCATCCGGATTTTAGAGATGTAGAAGCCTTATCGGTCAATGTCGGGCATAACCTATCTTTATTCAGTTAAGAAACGGAGAGAAAATAACGACTTTATTTAAATCCAAAAAAAAACTTAGTTCGTATGTATGTTTCACCCTGTAATAAAATATTTATAAAGCTTATACCCGTGAAAGAATCTACTTGCAGATATTCATTCTTCAGCCCTGAACATAAACACTACCTTTTTCTGCTGGCATTGCATAGCGCAACACTGCCTCAATTGTCAGGCTGAATTATGTTAGCCGGGTACACACCCTGTACTCTGCAAAAAAAATCCCCGATCCGTTCGGGGATTTTTACATGATACCAATTGAATAATTAATTTAATCGTGATACTGTTACAACCGATCTTTAAAGGTTCTGTAAACACTATCTTTGGAAGTTACCGGCTTTGCATTCCATTGCTTGCCATCAAAGCGATACTGGATTGAATCGGAATGGTAAACGGTAATACTATCCCCGGTATCTTCTTCTGCACCGCGGCCAACATAGGCAGAGGTGATCTGCTGAGCCGCTTGTGCATCGCAGGTACCGAAAAATTCAAGGCCTCCGCCATACGCACCATCGGCTGATGACGAATGTGCCGTCACAAAATAACAATTGTTGGCATCCGCAAAAAATGTAAGATGCGACTGATTATAGCCGCAGGCAGGATAGCCAAATGTCACTGTAAAAAATCGTTCGCAACTATTTCCGTTGCTGTCGGTGCCTTCAAAATAATGACTGAGTTCTTCTTGATCGCGGTTGCTGAACGTGTCGGTAAACGCGGAAACCTGCTTGCCTTTTACATAATACAAAACATCCACCGGGAGTTGACGGCTTGAATCTTCAAGGTAGGCCCCGGGTGTAAGCAAACCGATGACTGCCATCCGTGTGGAGTCGCCGGTAAATCTTACCGTGTCTGTCCGGCTATATGCGCGGTTAAGCGGCTGATACACTTCAGGAGTTTTCTGCGTTTGTGTAGTTGAAACTTCTTCCTTGCAGGAGGTAACAAACGCAAGCAAACTGATCCATAGTAGCAATGAAAGTGATCTCATAGTTATATAATTTAGCTGCACAAAATACAACTGTTTATTAAAAATTTGCAGCAAAATTTCTGTAGGCCAATACCCAAAAAATAAAACAAAGCGCCTGACGGAAAATCTTACATTTCGTATGCGGCTGTGATTTCAAGTTGCTTATTAAAAATGTATTTCAGCCGAAGACGTTTACTGCTAACATTTTTGATGAGGGTATTGCTTCCGTATTCATAAGTGGCCGGTAAAGTCACTTCATACTGACGACCGTCGAACGTTGTGGTAGCAGACTTCAGATCAGGTTTTAAAAGATGATAAGGTTCTGCATTTTCAAGGGCTTCCTGAAGCATTCTTTTCAATTTCACCCTCGACACCTTATAAGTCCGGTGATACCGCTTGACCGGATAATGAAAATAATCAAGCATGGCCTCCACATCTTCGATATTATTTTTATGAATAAAATGGGTCACCTTAGTGGTCAGTCGTCCCAGAGTGGCCTCGTCAATCACATACTTGCCGGGATCAGGTATATTCTTCAGCTTCGCTTCTGGATCGACGTTGTCCTTTTCAGATTCTGCAGCAGACTTGTTGCTTGTAGTTGCCGGTGCAGACTGATCGTTTGTCTTGCTGCCGAAATTGAATAAAAAGAAAGCAAGGGCTACTCCGGCCACCGCGATCACAATGGCCATGATGATAAACAGACGCGGTTTAGCCGTTGGGCTGATTTTCTCAAAGGATTGAATCTGCTCAGTCAGCGGGAATCCGCAAGTGATGCAGTCCGTGGCCTGTGGATGATTTTCGGCGCCGCAATTAGTACATTTTTTCATATGAATTTATCTTGATGGGTGCGAATGCAGCAGCAAGGTAAGAAAAAAAATGTCTGGTGGCAACTATGGAGAGCATGGGTTTTAGGATATGGATCAGATCGGTGAAAGAGCTGCAGCGATTTATTGTAAAACAGCAATAAATTGAACCTAAGGAAAATAAGTTACATTCCTTTTAAGACAAATCCTTGATTAGAAACAAGCCGGGAAATCATATATAAAAAGTAAGGTAAAAGTGCTGCAGACACAGGCGGGATATAAAGTGCCGGCAGTTCTTTTACCTGAATATGTTGACTGAAATCTTTAGTCTTTGGCAGCGTCACGCAGCGCTTTCACCCGATTGTGATCGGCTTTCAGGGCATCGTACTGCGACTGCACGATCATGCGCTGAGAAGCATTGAGGGCACTTTCTTCTTCCAACACTTCCCGATATGATTTGAGCGCCTGATCTTCACCAAACTCGCAGGAATCAAGAATCACATGGCGGTCTTTACGACTCAGGGCCGCTTTCACATCCATCCACACCCTGAAAAACTTGCCGGATGCTTTGGTACTGTCTGTAGGCTCTCCTCCAAACTTCATCACCTCTGCGGAGAGTTCGCTGCGGCATTGGCGGCTGGTTTGCTGAAAGCCTTCAAACAGGATTTTCAGGTCTGCTTCATTGGTTTCTTTAGCGGCTGTTTCATAGCCTTCAACGCGATCATTATTGATTTGAATGAGGGCATTGAGTTTTTCGATCGTTTCTTCGTTTTGCATACTATTGATTCTTTATTGCATCACAAAGGTAGGGGCACTCATAAAAGCAGCTGTTACATGAATGCTATCTAAATTTATAAAATTAGCAGCCTTTAAAAATGAATGACAGTTCATCAGCAAAGCACACATTTGATCTTAAAGCTTCGGTATTTCCGCGGCCAGTTTGATCAGTTTTTCCGCTGTCTGCCAGTCCCGTTCTTTGTCGCTGTAATCAATACGGGCCCGCAGTTTTGCATATTTAAAAGAGACCGGCACCTGACGATAGGTTCGAAACAGGACTGTTGTATTTCCGTTGATCCAGGTATAGTCGTTGCGGTCGTCTGTTTCAGACTTCAGCCATTGAAATTTGTCCGCGCCATCTATTTGAAACGCTACTGTACCCTTCGTA
>JADYYU010000334.1 GCA_020853515.1 Chitinophagaceae bacterium
ATTCGTGATGGTATCAACTCCATTTTTACCCTGTACCAGGTCTTCGAACTGCGAAAAGGTGAGCTGGGTTAAAGAGGCAAACCGATTATTGCCAAACGTAATACCTGCACCCGCCGTTTTCTCCTGATTGGCACTTGAATATCTCACCATGGCATTGGCCCCGGTTACTTCAAAATCTTTGGTTCGGGCAAATTTAGGGTCTTTGGTTTTTAGCAGAATCACGCCGCCCAATGCATCACTGCCATGGATGGTAGAGGCCGGTCCGTTCAGTACTTCAATCTGCTGCAACGCATTATTGTCTATCGAAATAATATTTTGCAGATGTCCGGCTCTGAAAATAGCGTTGTTATAACGGATACCGTCAATGTTAAGCTGGATGCGGCTGGCTTCAAATCCTCTGATCACGGGACTTCCGCCGCCCTGCTGACTTTTCTGTACAAATACTTTGCCGGTATTGCTCAGCACGTCGGCCGAGTTTTGGGCATTCATCTGCCGGATCTCATTGGCGCTGATCACATCGATCTGCTGCACAACGTTTTTCCTTTTTTCGCTAAACTTGTTGGCCGAGATCACCACACCATTCAGGTTTACATTTTTAATGGAGTCTTTCTGCTCGGTAGTTTGGGTTTGCGCCAGTGCATTGCCGAACGCAAATACAGCCAGCATGCATGAATATATCTTTGATTTCATTTGTTTATGTTGTGTTTTAATTTAAAATATTGAATGGTAGTATATGCCCGCAAAATTGCAGCATACACAGATGCAGATACCAGGTATACCGGTATTCAGATTAATAGCCGTATTTTACAATGTAAAATGGCGCAGGATCAAGCCTGCTGCTGGGGAGGAGGATTTTCAGTTTTTTGAAACTGAAACCAGTAGTGCTGCTTAAACAGCGGATAATCACGTTTAAGGTGATCGGTAAATACAAGGGAAACAGGCGTTATATATTCCTGAAAAAATAAGGTTTGATGATCAGGATTGCTGCCTTTTTTTTGTTCACCCTTTTTATGGTCTTCTTTGCTTTTGGCAATCAAATTATCTTCTTTCGTGTCAAAGTGTCCGTACACACTTACACGGTCATGTTCAAAGCGGATTGATTTAATATCAAACATCCTGCCCTGAATACGGATCTCATCCTCATTTTCTTTTTCAACCTGTTGCCATTCGTCTATCGAAAAGCTGAGGTTGATATTGATTTTGGATGATTTTTTTTCTGTTTTTTTATGATATGCAATGCAGGCCTGATTAAAGGTCATACTGCCCTGCATACTTATAAAAAGTATTAACAAAAAGTTGGCGAGTATAGATTTACCGGTGTGCAATTTGGGCTACTTACTTTGCGTTTGAAACAAAGATAAGGTCAAATGACCTTTTTTTATAGAAAAAACAATGAATCAGTAAACAATTAAAGCTAATCTGCCGTCTATAAGAAACAACGCATCACTTATTTTATTTTTTTTTATAAAACATCACACGATTATGAAAAAATATTTGTCAACCGGATTGCTGATTTTCAGTATCCTTTACAGCCTGATCATCATGTCTCTTTTTTCGTGCAACAGAAAAACCTGTATTGCAATGTCACGCCCTGATTGTATCTGCACGCAGCACTACGATCCGGTATGTGGCTGCGATGGTCGTACTTATGGCAATGCCTGTGAAGCAGACTGTGCCAATATTGATGTTGTGTACAAAGGGGTGTGCAAATAACTACACCAGTACATTTCCCGTCATTTGCGCGGGTATAGCAAGGCCCATACAATGTAAAATAGTGGGCGCAATATCAGCGAGTGTGCCATTTTTTACATGACCCTTAAAGTCATTTGAAATCACAAAAAACGGAACCGGGTTCATAGTATGGGCGGTATTGGGGCTTCCATCTTCGTTGATCATATAATCGCTGTTGCCATGATCGGCTGTGAGGAAAACAGTATAGTCCTTTTGCAGGGCCAATGGAATGATTTTTTCTACACAGGCATTCACCGTTTCGGCTGCCTTGATCACCGCATCCCACACACCGGTATGACCCACCATATCGGTATTGGCAAAGTTGAGACAAATAAAATCAGCGGTCTGGTTTTCAATTTCAGGTAAAATGGCCTGGGTGATATCATGGGCGCTCATTTCAGGTTTCAGATCGTAGGTGGCTACATCACGCGGTGAAGGACACATGATGCGTTTTTCGCCCGGAAATTCCCCTTCGCGGCCCCCGCTGAAGAAGAATGTGACATGCGGATATTTTTCGGTCTCCGCTATGCGTATTTGTTTTTTGCCATGCAGCGACAGAACCTCTCCCAGTGTCATCGACAGGTCGTCATTATGAAACAGCACTTCTACATTTTTAAACTTTTTGTCGTAAGCGGTCATGGTGCAGTAATGCAATGCCAGTGCTTTCATATTCAGTTCCGGAAAGTCCTGTTGCGTAAGCACTTCGGTAATCTCACGGCAGCGGTCGGTACGGAAGTTAAAGCAAAAAACGGCATCGCCCTCGTGGATACTGCCCAGGGCCTTGCCTTCTTGGTTGACGGCAATGATGGGTTTTAAAAATTCATCCGTTTCATCGATTGCATAATCGTCTTCGATACTTTTTAATAAATCTGTAGAAGTTTTTCCAATTCCGTTCACCATAGCCTCGTACGCAATTTTTACACGTTCCCATCTTTTATCGCGGTCCATGGCGTAATAGCGGCCGGTAATGGTGGCGATCTGTGCGTTACTGCCCTGTATATGGTGCTGCAATTCTTTGATAAATTCATATCCGCTTTTAGGGTCGGTGTCACGTCCGTCGGTAAAAGCATGGATCATTACCCGTATGTCAGGATGAGCCGCGCAGATATCGCAAATCGCTTTTACATGTCTGATATGCGAATGCACACCGCCGTCGCTGACCAGTCCCATCAGATGCAGGGTTTTATGCCTGGTCTCCGCATAATTGAGCATGCTTTGAAAGCAATGGTTTTGCTGCAGTTCACCACTTGCAATGGCTACATTAATACGCTGCAGTTCCTGATATACAATGCGTCCGGCACCGATATTCAGATGTCCCACTTCGCTGTTGCCCATTTGTCCGGCCGGCAAGCCCACTTCCTCTCCAAAAGTCACCAGTTCGGCATGCGGATATTGGCTGTAAAGCGAGCGGATATAGGGAATATTTGCATGTTGAATGGCATCTGCAGCAGGCACCGCACCATGTCCCCAACCATCCATGATAATTAATAAAGCATTTTTTGACATAATGGCAAAAATAACGCAAATTTGTGTTCCTTTTGAGGAATCAACCAATTTGAAAAAAATCACCTCCATATTAAAACGGACCGCCGGATTCAAATACTTTTTGCTCAGCCTTCTTTCGCTGTTGTGGGCTGTTTAGGTACAGGCCAAGGAATTTTTAAATAACATTGACCGGGCACTCAAACAGGGTAACGCCAAAAGCCTGGAAGTCTATTTTGATAATAACATCGATCTTTCTTTTTCTGAAAAGACTGTTAGCTACCCCCGAAAGCAAGCGGAAGCTGCCATACAGAAGTTTTTTACCAAAGTAGAACCAAAAGATTTCACCAAAGTAAATAAAGGCACGTCACATGCTAATAATACCATTTATTATATCGGTACCTTAAGCACCAGTAATGGACCATACCAGGTCTATATGTTTTTTGTGATTAAAAATGCCACTTATGTGATGAAAGAACTGCGGTTTGAAAAAGTATAAATTTTTATTATGAAGTTACCTCTGCGGGCGATATTTAAGCCGGTCGGGAGCCTTCCTGCCTGCCTCCGCTGTCGTTTCTGTTGTAATGATTAGTGCATTGATGCAGTACTACCCTCATACATCACTGATTGAAATATTAAATGAATGCGTACTTTTGAATCATGGAACTGATAACATTTATTGAGCAGGCCCTGATAGAAGATATCGGCAACGGGGACCATTCAACCCTGGCCTGTATTCCCGCTTCGGAGCAAGGAAAGGCTATCCTGAAGGTAAAAGAAAACGGCATCCTGGCCGGTGTAGAGATTGCAGCCACTATTTTTAAGCTGCTTGACCCTGACAGCCAACTGATCATATACATTCAGGATGGCACGGCGGTACATTCCGGCGATATTGCCTTTGAGGTAAATGCATCGGTGCATGTGATCTTAAAAGCCGAACGACTGGTACTGAATATCATGCAGCGTATGAGCGGCATTGCCA
>JADYYU010000335.1 GCA_020853515.1 Chitinophagaceae bacterium
AGAATATATTTGGATGAAAGGCATCTAATCGCACCGGCTGCTGATAAGATATAAAATGCACAATATGCCCTTTGTCAGCTAATGCCTTGCCTAATTCTGTTGCCAATACTCCGCTACCGCCGAAAGTTGGGTAACATACGATGCCTATTTTCATGAATTGATTTTTATTAATGGAATTGCAAATTTAGTGGTTTAAATAGATTGAAAAATGCTTAATGTTGAATGTGCATTGCAAATATTTATAATGTCGATTCTCAAATGCTTATAGTATCGTTCTTTTAGCACGGGCAAAGTATTTAGCCCTGTTAGTATGAGTATGTGAAAAGAAAGTGTGAAAAAATCAAGGCTCATTATTCAAATGTGCTGTTCGCTATAGTAGTTTTACAAGATGCAGCAATATTTAACTTTGTTAGATCATATACTGAAAAACGGGACTGAAAAATCAGACAGGACAGGAACAGGTACCATCAGTACTTTTGGATATCAGATGCGGTTCGATCTCAGTAAGGGGTTTCCCATGGTCACCACTAAAAAATTACATCTCAAATCTATCATTTACGAATTGCTGTGGTTTATCAAGGGTGATACCAACGTAAAGTATTTGCAGGATCATGGCGTAAAGATCTGGGATGAATGGGCCCGCGAAGATGGCGATCTCGGACCTGTGTATGGTAAACAGTGGCGCAGTTGGAAAGGTGCCGACGGGGTAGTACACGATCAGTTAAAAACAGTGATTCATCAACTAAAAACCAATCCGGACAGCCGGCGCATCCTCATCAGCGCATGGAATGTGGGTGAACTGGACGATATGGCCCTCATGCCTTGTCATGCCATGTTTCAGTTTTATGTGGCCAATGGCAGACTGAGTTGTCAGCTTTACCAGCGTAGTGCCGATGTGTTTTTGGGGGTGCCTTTTAATATTGCATCCTATGCACTCTTCACCATGATGATCGCACAGGTTTGCGATCTGCAGCCCGGAGAATTTATCCATACTTTTGGTGATGTGCATATTTATACCAATCACATGGAGCAGGTAAAGTTGCAATTGACAAGAACACCTTTTGAATTACCCAAAATGATCATAAATCCTGAACGAAAAAATATTGAAGACTTCGTATTTGAAGATTTTACTTTAGATAGTTATCAGTCGCATCCACATATTAAAGGGGAAGTGGCGGTGTAGGAAAAATATGAAAATATGAAGATTTGAAAATGGAAAGCACGAAACATTCAAAGCTTAAATTTCTCACATACAACATATAATCGCCTAAACAGCTAAGTATCTAGACTCCTAAAACTTTAAACCTGTAACCTTCTACACCTGTAACATAGAATTTTCAAATTTTCAAATTTTCAAATTTCCCTCATGCATCTCTCTATCATCGTTGCGGCATCCTTAAACCAAGTAATTGGTATCAATAATCAACTACCCTGGCATTTACCGGCTGATTTGAAATATTTCAAAAAGCTCACAACCGGTCATACCATTCTTATGGGCCGAAAAACGTATGACTCCATTGGAAGGCCCTTGCCCAACCGCGAGAATGTGGTGGTTACGCGGTCGAAGGATTTTCAGGCTGAAGGTGCTGTTATAAAATATTCTGTAGAGGAAGCCCTGCAATATTGCAAGGACAAGGATCAGGTTTTTGTGATCGGTGGCGAGGAGATCTTTAAACAGATGATGGACGTTGTACATACGATCTACCTGACCGTTGTGCATACCACAATTGCAAACGGCGATGCTTTTTTTTCTGCGCCGGATTCAGCTTTTTGGAAAAAAACAAGCAGTGAATTTCACGAAAAGGATGAAAAAAATCTGTTTGATTATGCCTTCGAGACCTACGAAAGAATTTAATTCTTTTTTAGCTGCAATACCGAAGCTTTTACGGTTTGATCGTTCGTATTCAGTATCATGGTTCGTGCATTATTACCCAGCACTAATTTTGCAAAAGCGGCTTTCAGTAAATTGTCAGTTTTACTTTGAAAGGGACTCAGTGTTGATGTTACAGCGCTATGCAACTGACTGTGCAAATATTGATACAACAGG
This sequence comes from Chitinophagaceae bacterium, assembly GCA_020853515.1. Classification (GTDB taxonomy): domain Bacteria; phylum Bacteroidota; class Bacteroidia; order Chitinophagales; family Chitinophagaceae; genus OLB11. Next base: position 2,048 of record JADYYU010000335.1, read on the forward strand.
TTGCGAAGCACGGGTTGTATGTTGAAACTCTTTTCAAAGCCGGATTCATCACTATAAGATGCAAAATCATTTTTGTGAAAATAAAAATACTGCGCGGCAAACAGATCGATCAGATTGTACCGGAAAACAGAGTCCATCGTGCTGTTGTACAGCGTGTCATATTGAATGGTCAGATCAGGTTTTACACCCTCGTCTCCATAAACGACTTTGCCGGATGCTGTAAAATATTTTTTACGCTCATTGGGGGGGGCTACTGAAGTGTCTGCTGTTTTACGTCTGAAGAAACGTTCGTAAATTTCCTGCTGATATTCATTCTTTCCATGACTATAATCTTTTTGAATACATCGGCCGCTGGGCAAATAATACCTGGCCACTGTAATGCGAATGGCCGCATTATCCGGTAATGCAAATTGCTCCTGCACCAGGCCTTTGCCGTAGCTTCTGCGTCCTATCACCTCGCCACGATCAAGGTCTTGCATTACCCCGGCTAATATTTCGCTGGCTGATGCTGAATTTTCATTGATCAGTACACAGATTTTTCCCTTTTCAAAAATACCTGCTTCCTTAGTTGCTACTACTTCCGTGGCCGACTTGCTTTTGGTGGTCAGCAGGGTATGCTCACCTGCAATCAGTTCGTCTAATATAGCCGTCACCGCATCCATGTACCCGCCAGGATTATCCCGCACATCGATAATCAACTTGCTAATATGCTTTTTGAGTAATTGCTGTAAAGCCTCTTTAAATTCCGTATAGGTATTTTCTGAAAAAATGCGGATCGCGATATATCCGATTTCAGGTTGCTGTGGCATCACGTAAGCGGCTGTAATACTGTTATTGGTGATGGTTTGCCGTTTCAGCTTTAGTTGATTGATCTGTCCATCTGGTTTTTGTACCGACAGCGTAACAACTGTATTCATTTGACCTTTGATCAGCCTGATCACATCCTCGTCGTCCATTTTTTTGCCGGCAATCAGACTGTCATCTATTTTTAAAATAAGATCTCCGGGGGCGATGCTGGATATTTTTGCCGGACTATTATCCAACACAGACAAAATATGGATGGTGTCCCGGTAAATAAAAAATTCGATACCAATGCCATAAATATTGCCCTGCAATTCTTCGTTGACCTGATCAGTTTCCTGCGGTGGAATAAAGACGGTATGCGGGTCGAGTGAACTAAGTATGCCCTGCACGCCGTTTTCGTACAGGGTCTCCATATCCAGAGAGTCTACATATTTGTCTGCAATCAGGTTGAGCAGGTGATCCAGATAAGGTTTTTCTTTTTTTGACGCAAAAAAAGCCGGTCTGTCAAAATAATAGCTGGAAGCGATTTTGAATCCAAGCAACATGCCGGCTACTAGCACAGCAGCGAAAAGGAGAGGTTGGTAAAACTGATTTTTGGATAGGTTGGTCACAGCAGAAAGTCACTAGTAAATAACGGGCATTATTCTACTATCAGTGATTTTTTTTCAACGCTGGCATCACCATAATTGGCAGAAGTAAATTCATTAGGCCCTACATATAAAAATACATCGTAAGTGCCGGTAGCTCCGGGAACCATGTAGGTATGCCTGTTTACGCTGTCAAGCAGGCCGCTCAGATCGATCCAGATGAACTTGTTGTAATTTTCCGAACAATTGAGCAGGTAAACGGTATCTCCCACCTTTACTTTATCTTTCGAAAAATTAAAACAGGCTTTTGTGGGTCCGGTTTTTTTGCAGGATGCGAAAGCAAACAGGCAAACGATCGATAATAAAAGTGCGGTACGTAACATGATTCTATACTTTATTTAAGGGTTAAAAGTAATGTTTTTTTTTATAATCTAAAAATGTATTTAGATAATCAGTAACTGACGCATTTTTAATGCGGACGAGCGTATATCAAAGCAAAAGTCTATACCTTCCACTTTTTTCAGATAGGCGGGTAGTTCCGCGATGCTCTGTTGATATTGAAAATTGCCTTTGAGCATCCAGATAAAGTCTATGTTTTTGGCATCAGGCATCATATAGTTTGTTTTTCGCCGGTTGCAAAAAATATAATGCTCGATCAGCTTTTCCTGATCTTTATAT
>JADYYU010000336.1 GCA_020853515.1 Chitinophagaceae bacterium
AATACATGTCACTTTCCAATGAATTTAAGACCGCTACATTCGACGGATTTCCGATGATTCATGTAACACAGTGGGCGGCATCCGGCTCGCCCAAAGCAGGTCCTTACCGTACGATTGGTGTTGCCATTGCCTTTTCTGTGGCCTTGGTATTTGCATTGATACTGGCCATTTTTATAGAAGTGCTGAAAGATAATAAAGAGAAGTTTGCAGTATGATTTTAAAGGCCGGGCATATTGACCTGAAGTTATTTATTTCCGGTGGCGTGCTGTTTGTACTGTGCCTATTGTCGGCCGTAATGTTTGATCTGCCGGCACTCATGCTGCTTCCGGTGTTAATGTGCATAGCTTTTTTGTTTTTAAAAGATATTCGCATCGCCTTTTACATGCTCATCTTCACCTTGCCGGTTTCGTTTCAGTTTATGGAAAAATACGATTTTCCTGATGAACCCCTGATGATCCTTAATACGGTGTTTTTCCTGTTTTTTTGTTTGTATAATCAAAAACGGATACAGATGAAGGGTATCCTGCTGCATCCCATGGTCATCAGTGTGATGCTTACCCTTGTTTGGTTGCTGATCACGATTCTGATGTCGAAGAATACCCTGCTTTCATTTAAATTTTTACTTAAGAAATCATGGTATATCGCTCCGTTTTTTTTATTTCCGCTCATCTTATTCCGCGATAAACAGGTGATCATCCGAAGTTTCCAATGGCTCTTTGTCAGCTTTTTTTGTATCGTATTGATTGTGCTGATCCGTTTCAGTGCGGTCGGTTTTGCGTTCGACAAGGTACATGATCCTGTGCAACCCTTTTTTCAAAACCATGTGATGTACGGATCGATGGTTTCTATTGTGGTACCATTTATTGTGGCGGCCATATTTCTAAGCCGCAAATTGAGTGTTCAATGGCTGTTTTCGCTGGCCGGCTTTGTTATCTTTCTGTTTGCTGTTTATTTTTCTTATTCACGGGCAGCCTGGGCCGCCATCCTTTTTGCGATGCTGTGTTATGCTGCGGTACGCCTGAAACTGATGCATTATTTTATGCTGGCGTTTTATGTGCTGGTTTTTGGAATGGTGGTTTGGCTTTCTGGTAAAAATACTTATTTGAGTTATAAACCCAAATTCGAAAAAACCATCATGCATGAGTCGCTCGAAGACCACATTCTGGCTACTATTCAAGGTACCGACATTTCATCGGCTGAACGTTATTACCGGTGGATCGCAGCACTTCGCATGAGTAGTGATCATCCTGTATTTGGTGTGGGACCAAATAACTTTTACGATCATTACAAACCCTATACCATCACTTCCTTTAAAACATGGGTAAGCAGAAATCCGGAACGATCGACCACCCATAATTACTTTTTATTTATGCTGGTAGAACAGGGAGTGCCAGGTATGTTGCTCTATACCAGCTTGATTTTTATCATTTTTTACTATGGTCAAAAAGTTTATCACCGGCAGGATGATCGTTTCAACAAAATCGTTGTCATGAGTGCCCTGTGCGCCATCGCAGCCATCTTTATCAATAATTTTTTCAGCGAATTACTGGAAACTGACAAGATCGGCAGCATCTTTTACCTGTCTATCGCATTGATCATTGCTATTGACACCAGGCAAAGAATGACATCTATCAGCCAGAAGGCTTCTTTTAGCTGATTTACAAGAAAAAAAATAAAAAAGGTTCCATTTTTATTTTATAATTTGCAGGTAGATTATGCCAAACAATCACCCGATTAAAATCGCAATTTTAGACGATCATCAGATCGTCATTGACGGCTTAAAGCTATTGCTGTCAAGTCATGCTCAGTTTCAGATTATCCATGAAAGCAATAATGGTTTTGACATGCTTGACTTGCTTGAGTCAAGCCCGGCTGATATCCTGCTGACGGACGTCATGATGCCGGCAATCGATGGATTTGAAGTAGCCATGCAGGTAAGAGCAAGGTTTCCTGCAGTGAAGGTAGTGGCACTCACCATGAACGGGGAAGGGGTGCTGATCGATAAAATGCTTGAACAGGCAGAAATAGCAGGATATCTGCTGAAAACAATTGATAAAAAAGAACTGGTTGTGGCTTTGGAAACCATCCATAAAGGTATCCGTTACTTTTCGGACGAAATTATGAATGAGCTGGAGTTATTTCAGAAAATCAAAAAAGAAAATGAACATATCAATCTGACGACGAGAGAAGTTGAGATCATCAAATGCATTGCTGAAAACCTCAACAACAAACAGATTGCCGATAAATTATTTATCAGCGAACGCACGGTAGAAACACACCGGAAAAATATTTTCAGAAAAACAGACATCCACACGGCCATCGGATTGATTGAATTTGCCAAAAAGCGGCATATTCTTTAAACCTGCGCGGCATTATTAATTCAATTCAACGAGGCCATTACACGGGCCAAAAATCAACTCAATTGTGCTTAATTGTTGGCTTCTACTTCCAGATTGGTTTTATTTTTTCTACCGGAAGCATACTGCATGGCCGCAGCGATAAATTGCACAAACAATGGGTGCGGATGCTCAACAGTAGACTTCAGTTCAGGATGAAACTGGGTACCGATATAAAATAAACGGTCCGTCAATTCCACAATTTCAACCAGCCCGGTCTTCGGATTTTTTCCGACTGCCTTCATGCCATGCTGTTCAAATTGCTCCAGGTACTTATTATTAAACTCCCAGCGATGCCGTTGTCTTTCAGAAATGTACTGCTTACCATACACTTCATAACTTTTAGAATTCAGGTCAATTTCACAATCATAAGCTCCCAGACGCATGGTACCACCCATCTGCACAATGTTTTTTTGTTCTTCCATAAGATCTATAACCGGATAAGGGGTATGCAAATCCATTTCGGTAGAGTTGGCTGCTTCGAGATGCAACACATTACGCGCAAATTCAATAACGCAACATTGCATACCCAGACATATCCCAAAAAACGGAATATTATTTTCACGGGCATACTGTATGGCGATGATTTTACCTTCAATACCCCTGTTACCAAAACCGGGTGCTACCAGTATACCATCCAGGCCGCTCAGATTTGATTTTACATTTTCAGCATCCAGATATTCTGAATGAATATTCCGAACTTCTACTTTACATTCATTCATAGCACCTGCATGAATAAATGATTCCAGAATAGACTTGTACGCATCCTGCAATTCAACATACTTGCCCACTAACCCGATGGTAACCTTACTTTTAGGATGCTTCAGCTTTTTCAAAAAATCTTTCCAGTTTTTAAGCAAAGGTTCATTACCCATGGGCAACTGCAGTTTTTCGAGACAGATTGCATCGAGGTTTTCCTGCATCATGTGCAGCGGCACGTCGTAAATGGTATCAGCATCGGCCGCTTCGATAACTGCTTCGGGGCGAACATTGCAAAACAAGGCGATCTTTCTTTTAACATCTGCATTGAGTGGCTCCTCGGCCCGGCACACAATAATGTCAGGTGAAAGACCATTTTCGCTCATCAGTTTTACAGAATGCTGGGTTGGCTTTGTTTTCAGCTCTTTGGCGGCTTTCAAATAAGGGACTAATGTCAGGTGAACGATAATACAATTTTCGCGGCCCATTTCCCACTGAAGCTGCCGGATCGATTCGATATAAGGCAAGCTCTCAATGTCACCAACGGTACCTCCAATTTCTGTGATAATAATATCGTAGGTATTTCGGAGCGACAATAAGGTTATTCTTCGCTTGATTTCATCTGTAATATGGGGTATCACCTGCACTGTTTTACCCAAATAGGCCCCTTCACGTTCTTTATTGATCACATACTGATAAATTTTGCCGGTAGTGACATTATTGGCCTGAGAAGTAGATGAACTTAAAAAACGCTCGTAATGTCCCAAATCGAGATCTGTTTCGGCACCATCATCTGTTACAAAACACTCGCCATGCTCATATGGATTTAAAGTGCCGGGATCTACATTGATGTAGGGATCAAGCTTTTGGATAGTTACCTTATAGCCTCTTTCCTGTAGTAATTTTGCAAGGGAAGCAGCAATGATGCCCTTTCCCAGTGATGAAGTAACACCGCCTGTTA
>JADYYU010000337.1 GCA_020853515.1 Chitinophagaceae bacterium
AAAACAGATTTTGAAAACAATTTACCGGACGAAGACTTTGAACTTTTCTGGTTTAATAAAGTAATGAAAAACCTGCGTGGCAAAGGATTCATTCCGGTATAATATTATTGCTGCAGTTCTTTTTGTATAATTTTTTCAAGATCGTACAAGCTCATTTCAGCACCTATAATTTTGCCCTCTTTAATCAGCATTTTGTTTGGAATCGAGGTCACTTTATAATCTTTGGAAGCATTTCCATTCAGGCCGTAAGCGTCGTTGACAAGGATAAAAGGTAATTTTAATTTTTTACACATTTCTACCCAGCTATAGTAATCTTTGTCAAGCGATACCGCATACACTTGCAGTCCCAGATCTTTATATTTTTCATAAAGCTTCACCACATCAGGCATCGACTTTACGCAGGGATAGCACCAGGCTGCCCAAAAATCGATCAGAATGATCTTTGATTTTACTTCGCTGAGGGGTTTCCACTTACCCAATGAATCCGGAAGTTTGATTTCAGGAGCTTCATCCCCGATAGAAAGCTGCGCTTGACTTTGAGCACTATACAGCAGGAAACATAAGAGTATCAGAGCAATTTTTCTCATTCCGGTTTATCAAGATTTTTATTGTTTAAAAATTCTGTGTCCGTCAATGTATTCAAAAAAGCAATGAGGTCATCGATATCTGCTTCTGTCATTCTGTTTTTTACAACGATTTTTAGCTCGGGGGCCAGATTTTTGGTGTAATGAAAATTCTTGTTATAGTGCTCGATACACTGCCTTAAGGTTGCAAACCGGCCATCATGCATGTAGGGTGCCGTCATGGCAATATTTCGCAAAGTCGGTGTTTTAAACTTTCCTTCATCATCAGTTTTGAGGGTAATTAAGGCCCGGCCTTTATCTACAGGAATACTGTCGAGACCGGTATTTCTGAATTCAAAATCGGTGAATGTACTTCCGAATGAATGACAATGTGTACAATCACCCTTTTCATCGCTTGTATATATTTCCATACCCCGTTGTTCAGCCGGGCTTAAGGAAACCAGTCCTTTCTTCCACTGATCGAATTTTGAATTGGCGGAAATGATGGTGCGTTCAAACTGTGCAATGGCATACATGATCAGTTTGGAAGAGATGACATCGGTGCCAAAAGCATTTTTAAAAAGTGTTGGATATTGAGGGTGATTCTGGATTTTGGAAATTACATTGGCCATCGTTTCGTGCATTTCTTCCGGGTTGGTGATGGGGCCTAATACCTGAGATTCAAGATTCGCAGCTCCTCCATCCCAGAAGAAGGTTTTGCTGTATCCGATATTAAACAAAGGCATAGAATTACGGGTACCGGCAATACCGTCGATACCAGTACTGAGGGCCAGATTACTATCCACAAAATAATTGCGAAGCTGATGGCACGAACCGCAATTCATGGTGTTATTGGCCGATAACAGGTTGTCATAAAATAATTTGCGTCCGAGAGCCACGCCTTCAACGGTCATCGGATTATCAGCCGGTATGGTCATCGGTGGCAAGCCTGCGGGGATATTAAGATTTAAGTGAGTATGCTGATGCCCGTCCTGACCCGGCAATTGCGGATCTACCTTACATTGAGCAAATAAAACAATCAACAAAAATGCGATTCCAACAGGGTATTTCATGCACTGTAAAATTAATGAATTTATTTATAATTAATTAAAAAGTAATTTTATACTTTGTATCACTAATTACAGGCATGTTTCAAATAAAGAAAATATCGCGCGATATTCTGGAAACGCTTTACCGGTTTCCCATACCCATTCTATCGGGCGTGCTGGCCTTTGTTTTTATTTTCATCGAATTGCATTATAATGAAACCGGGAGTGCTGAAAGTAAAAACTACACTTTTATCAAACTCTTTCTCGAATGCTTGTCGGGGATTTCCTATTTTACGGCTGTCGATATTTTTGCGGAGACTAAAAAAATAGAACTCAGTAAAAAGACCGGATTGTACATACTTGGCTTTTGTATTCTGGGTCTGCATTATTATTCGATCACTCCCGGCATGTTCGACTCAGAAAGTGTGTTTGTTTCACGTTACCTCATTTTTATCACGTCGTTTCATCTTCTGGTGTCTTTTCTGGCTTTTTATAACCGCGAGGAAATCAGTAGTTTCTGGCAATATAATTTTTTTCTGTTTGTAAAATTTCTGATGTCGTTTGCCTTTGCGCTCACACTCTTTATCGGACTGGGTGGTGCTTTGCTGGGCATTGATAAACTGTTCAATGTAAAGCTCGACAATAACTACTACCTCGATCTGCTGCTGTTTATTTTTCTGATAGTGCAAACCATTATCTTTCTTTATTTCATACCCAGATCCTTTGAGGTTTTCAAAATAAAAATAGTTTTCAATAAGTCAGTCCGCATTTTTGTGCAATATATTTTGCTGCCGATCGTGCTGGTGTACATTGTGATTCTGTATTTGTTTCTGTTCAGAATTATCATTTACAACAGCATACCACCGGGTTGGGTATGCATGCCTATCCTCATTTTTTCAATTGTGGGCATTCTGACCTACCTGCTCGTTTACCCCATCAGGCGCGAGAGTACAAATCAGGCTATCTTTATCTATTCGCGTTATTTCTTTTACATCCTGTTACCGCTGTTGTCATTGTATTTCATTGCCATTATCAAACGAATAATGCCCTACGGAATTACAGAAGACCGGTACCTGGTATTTATGCTGGGCGTATGGTTGCTGATCATTTCGGTGTATATCATCATTTCAAAACGCGACAATATTATTATCATACCGATGAGTTTGTTTCTGGTATTGTTTATGAGTGCCATCGGCCCCTGGGGTATGTTTCAA
>JADYYU010000338.1 GCA_020853515.1 Chitinophagaceae bacterium
AAATTGTCTTAAAAATCGGTTCGGGCAAACTGAATCAATTTACCAATGAAAGCTTGCAGTATGCTGATGTATGCGTTGAATTCAGTACCCCTGAAACCGCTTTTGATAATGTCAGCCGATGCCTGCGGGCCGGCAAACCCACCATTTGTGGCAGTACGGCCTGGCTGCAAAAATTAGATGAAGCCTATGCACTTTGTATTGAGCAGCAAACCGCATTTTTGTATGCCAGTAATTTCAGTATCGGCGTGAACTTATTTTTTAAAATAAACGAATATGCGGCCCGCTTAATGAGCGCCTACCCACTGTATAATGTGAGGCTGGAAGAAATACATCACACCGCTAAGAAAGATGCACCCAGTGGTACAGCGGTAACACTGGCTGAAGGCATTTTAAAATACCATCCGGACACGCAGCAATGGGTAAGCGGCACAGCAAAGGCCGGACACGAACTTTCAATCGTATCGAAACGCATTGATCCCGCCCCGGGTACACATAGCATTTTTTATGAAAGCGACATCGATAGCATTGAACTGAAGCATACCGCACACAGCCGCATGGGATTTGCTCACGGTGCCGTATTAGCAGCCGAATTTGTGTGTGGCAAAAAAGGGATCTTTACAATGAAAGATGTATTAGATTAATATTTTTTTGTACTTTCAATTTTATAAAAAGCCAACACATTATGGGTCATGAGGTCAGTATCAATATAAAAATCTGCAACAGAAATTATAAGCTCAAAGTGGCCGCCGAAAATGAACAGAAGGTGCGAAAGTCGATCACCACGATTACAGAAAATATTGAAAAATTTCATCAGAATTTTCCGGGCAGAGATGATCAGGATTATATGGCTATGACCCTCATCGATTTTATAACCTCTGCTCAAAACACAGGCTCGCAAAGCAACGAAGAGGATGCACTGATCAAAAAACTGGAACAAATAAATCATCTACTTGACACATGACGAATGCAGAAATCTCAGATGTTTTTTCGCTGCTGGCGAAACTCATGGATATACACAACGAGAATAACTTTAAGGCGAAATCATATGCCAGTGCGGCTTTTACCATTGATAAACTACCAGAACAACTCAGCACTGCTGATCGACACGAGATCCAGTTTACAAGAGGTATCGGCGAAAGTACCGCAAAAAAAATAATTGAAATACTGGAAACCGGACAGTTGAGCCAGTTGAATGAATTGATCCGGAAAACGCCCGAAGGCATACTGGAAATGCTGAAAATAAAAGGTATTGGTCCAAAAAAAATTGCCGTGATCTGGAAAGAACTCGGCATCGAATCGCCCGGTGAACTGTTATATGCCTGCAACGAAAACCGTCTCATTCATTACAAAGGATTCGGCGAAAAATCGCAGCTCAGCATCCGTGAAGCCCTGGAGTTTTATTTCAGCAATCAGCAACGTTTTTTATATGCGCAGCTTGAACCCATTGAGCAGTTAATCACTCCGTTTTTGAAAACCCTGTTTGGCGAAGAGCAGGTAGCCATTGCAGGCGATTATGCCTGCCAGGCTGATATTGCAGATCAGCTTGAATATGTGATCGCTGCAGATGCTCACGAAATAAGACATGCACTTGGCCAGGTTGAAAATATGATTTTAAAACAGGAAGAAGAAGGTAAGATGGTCTTTTTGTATCATCAGGCCATCCCTGTGCATATTTATATTGCAGAAGAAGATAATTTTGGCACGGTGTTGTTTCGGCAATCCGGTGCACAGGAATTCTTACAGGCTTTTCAGGACACATACGCCATCGATCTTGCGCAGGAAAGCTTCAGCACAGAAGAAGAAATCTTTGAGGTTGCCGGCATCGCCCCCATCCCGCATTTTGCCCGCCATAAAAAAGAAAATATTGCTGCAAGCTGCGATCAAATCATCACCGTACAGGATATTAAGGGTGTGATACACAACCACAGTACTTGGAGCGACGGCAAAAACAGTATTGAAGAAATGGCTCGTGCCTGCATCCAGAAAGGTTATGAATATCTGGTGATGAGTGACCACTCGGTATCCTCATTTTATGCGAATGGCCTCAACGTTGACCGGGTGCTGAAACAACAGGAAGAAATCGATCTGCTGAATCAGAAACTGGCGCCTTTTAAAATCTTTAAAAGCATCGAATGCGATATTCTGAATGATGGCCGTCTCGATTATGACAATCACATCCTGGCCACTTTTGACCTGGTGATCACTTCCATCCATCAAAACCTGAAGATGACTGAAGAGAAAGCCATGGAACGTTTGCTCGCCGCTGTGTCCAATCCATTTACAACTATTTTGGGACACCCGACAGGACGCTTGTTACTAAGCAGAAAAGAATATCCGGTGAATCATGATGTGCTGATCGAAGCCTGCAAAAAACATCAGGTAGCCATCGAGATCAATGCCAATCCGAGGCGCCTCGATGTAGACTGGCAATGGATTCAAAAAGCAATGCAGCAGAACGTATTGCTCAGCATCAACCCGGACGCGCATAGTATGAACGGAATCGATGATATCCGCTTTGGTGTGCTTTGTGCTCAAAAAGGACTGCTCAGGGCCACTTCAAATGTCAGTTCTATGAATCTGGCTGCATTTGAACAATTTATCGCAAAGAAAAAAAGCCCCTGAATGAATCCCGGAGCGCATGGTAGCTTGCCTTGAAGCTCAGCGACAAATACTTGATTCAGCGAAATTCGTGTCTTACATTCCAATCTTTTTGCATGCTACGCGAAGAAGGCAAAAAGGATTTCCATTGCAGCCACGGCTATGCATCAGGGTCTGCCCCTGCATGAAGCACCCTGGCAGTGACATAAAAACCGGATTCCATTACTCAGACCAACTTAACCTGCTATTTGCACACATCCCCGGCCACCATGCCACCACCGTCTATCGGCATACCACCTATAGCGTGGCCTCTCAATCCGGCATTCACTATTGTAACTCTGCGATTGGCTGCTTTGCCTTCTGCAGAGGCATTATCGGCCACCGGCTTGGTGCTGCCGAAACCCACACAGATCAGTCGAGTGCAATCAATTCCTTCATTGACCAGCCAACGACCTACCGCCAGCGCTCTCTTTTCAGTCAGCTTCTGTTTATCGGCCGGGTTGCCGTCTGCATCTGTGTGCACTTCGATGCGTAAAGTACTGATATAAGTTTTGTCCTGCAGATAATCTTTAATATGCATCAACGCATCTTTGCTCTGAGGTTTAATTTTATCTGAACCACTTTCAAATTCAATGGCTGATGGAAGTAGTAACTGGTTTCCATTGAGCGTATATTTTTGCTGCGCATAGGCGATATGCACCAGTAAAGTTGCGAAAAGCAACATCAACATTTTTCTCATGATTCAAAGATAATACAGGAAACATAAAAAATAAAACGACTGCATATGAGCAGGATAATATCATAAAAAAAATTATCGCGTGGCTGCAAATACGCCATAACTTTTATCTGCATCCTTTACATATTTCCATCCGTTGATACCGCTCACTTTCTGACCATTGCATTTGCTGCTACCCGAACTGGTTTTATGTTTTGTGATCTCCAGATAGCTTGCATTCAAATAAAGGTTCCCGTTTCTGACAGTAATCTCATGCCGGCTATCGTCCAGCACTTTAAACAACAGGAAAGCCGTATCTGCCGGTGGTGCGCTAAGCACCTGCACTTTGCCTTCATATCGCTCATCAATATACAGGTCATAAGCAACGTCACCGGATGCCGTCTTGTCTTCAACATAAAAGCCGACCCTGGTGTAGGTTCTATTTTTTTTGTTGCAGGATAAAAAGAGAACTGCAGGCAGGCAAAACAAAAAAAGTAATTTTTTCATATTGATCATTTTTTTTATGTAACGGCAGCATCAAAAAAATATTGCTTACAGCATGAACCTTTTATAAAAAAAAACGCAGCCGGCATTATTCCGCTGCAAAATCCATTTTCACGGTGATGGTGGCCGTTTTATTGATATTTTTTGTATTAAAAGCACCGCCAAAAGAATAATCTTCGTTTTCGTTTTGACCGGTGATCTGAAAGACGCCCATCGTTGCTTTTCGGAGGCAGCCAATATTCGAATGTGCATTTTTCGCAATCGTTTCCGCACGTTTGGTTCCATCTTCCGATGCCTTGGCTAGTAACCCGATTTTCACATCGCCCAATCGTGTGTAGTAATAGTTAGGCGAAGATGAAGTCAACTCCACACCCTGCTGTATCAGTTCAGTAATCTCGCGCGATATTTTATCTATTTTTACCAGGTCTTTCGATTCAATATTCACCGATTCAGATAATTTATACCCTTTAAAAACACTGCCGGTTTGCCGTCCACTCTCATCGTACGTATAATCAAATAGTTTTTCAGTACTGATAGACGAAGTGGTCATTTCTGTTTTCGACAGTCCCTTTCCCTGCAAATAATTCATCACCACGGTTTCGTCGTTTTTCAACTGTGCATAGGCCTCCTGCAAATTAAAAGAGCTGCGTGCGAAGGAACCCGACCAGACACTTAAATCGGATACAAAATTAGTATCTGCAGCTCCTGTTACACTGATAATTTCGGTTTGTTTATGTTTGTAATTATAGGATTTGCCTAATATAAAAACAGCTATGATCAGAGCAATACAAACAACAGCCACAGCGGTAAATTTATTCATAAGGTGTATTTTTGGCCATAAAAGTAGCCAGAAACAGCGGTAATTAGTGCATTGACTAAAAGTATTTTCAAATCGGCAACACGGCCGTATCTCAGCTAATCATCAGAGTCTGTACTAAAGTCAGCAAAAAATGAAATTCTACCTCTGCGAAAATGAGACCCCAGTAGTTCGCTGCCGATTAAATTCATTTTTTGAAGTTGAAATCTGAGCAGGATGAAATGATACAAAATTGCTGCAAAAATCAGATAAAAGCATGAGCAGTAATAGTTTCTTGATCGTCGCAAGTGAAGAGAGCAGCCTATTTGAAGTAGTATGGTATCGAAGCAGCGAGCATCCACAATATCTGGCTCAATGTCGCATCAATCAGCGATACATCAGCGTGTGCATTTTCTGAATACCTGCAGCCCCCCGATCCACTGCACCCAAAACGCCGCAAACAGCCTGAAAATGCAGGGAATTATAACTCATTTTAATTCAATTCATGTCAAAAAAATGTTTTTTATTTATGAAATTATCTTTACTTTTGAACAAAATAAACAAAAACATATTTAAAATGAAAAAAACTACATTTTCGTTCTTATCGCTGTTCCTGTTAGTAGCAGGTCTCAGCAATCTGGCAAATGCGCAGGCCCGCCGTTCAAGTTTCAGGGTAGATGCTCCTGCAGCACTTCAAGGCTACAAAATCACTTCTGAAATAGACAAAACCGGTGCTTCTCCCTGGGGAGCTGCGATCGATAGCAAATGGGAAAACGTTCCTGTTGCCTATGATCAAAATAACCCAAATGGTTGCAGTCCTTTTGCTGCCGGTTATTTCACCGGAAAATTTGCCCTTATTTATCGTGGTACCTGTGAATTTGGTGCAAAAGCGCTGGCAGCTCAAACTGCAGGTGCAACAGGTGTTATTATTGTAAATAATCTGTTAGGCGTTGCCGGTATGGGCGCGGGTGCCAATGGTGCTTCAGTTACGATTCCGGTGGTAATGGTAACAACAGACGACGGTAATGCAATGAGAACTGAATTGCTGAATAATGTGCCGGTTTCGGTTTCATTAACCGGTTGGAGATATGATTCTATTGCTAATCCGATCGACATCGGCATGATGAATGACGGACCAATGCACCCATTGGGCAAAGCGATTCCTGTTGATCAGTTATCTACACAGGGCGGCAATACCGATGATTCTTTCAGAGTGTATGCTGGTGCCCGTTTCTACAACTTCAGCGTGGTAGATTTTGACACTATTAATTTACAAGGCAGACTGAATTACAAACCAACTTTTGTAGGTGGTTCTTTTGCTCCTTTAGATTCAAATTTCATTACTTATTATTTCGCCACACCAATCACAACTTTAGATTCATTACTGTTCTTAAAGCTTGATACCATTAATAACACATTGGCCGGATTTGATATGAATGATGCTGCAACCGGTACCTACGAAATGGAAAACACCCTGCTTACAATACCATTTACCGAAAGCGGTTTGGCTCCTTTAAACAATCAGTGGACTTACAACTATGCTGTAACCGATTCTATTTATTCTAAATGTGAGTATGATTTTTCAAAAAATATGCCGGTAAGTAATTATTATATCAATGTAAACCCAGCAAACACGTACAAATGGGGTCCGGTATTTTATATCAGAAACGGTAACTTCAAAGCCTTAAAAGCGCAGGCGGTTATTATGAGAGATGTTATCGAAGATTCTGTGTTTACCGGTGAAGAAATCTATATCGTATTACACAAATGGGATGATGCCAGTGGTAACGGAAACGGTGCCTTAGACATTGCTGAAGTAGAAGAAGTAGCTGATGCTACTTATGCACTGACTGCAAATGATGTAGTTCCTATTGCTGGTTTGCCAATCACTTTAAACTTCAACAATCTGCTTGCCCCGGGATCTCCGATCTTACTCGAAGCGGGTGCTAAATACTGGATGACCATCGAATTAGGCGGTGCTAACAGAACCTTCTCTACCGGTGTTGACTATTATGCTGACTATACTGCTAATATTGTGGGTAATAATGGTCAAGGTAATCCATTGTACGATATCACTAACAATGCTGTGTATGGTGGCGGCTTCTCTAACGGTGGCTCACCTTCATTGGCACTGATCATGTCAAAAGACCCTGAAGGCCTGAATGATATCGCTCAATTAGATGGCAAAGCAACTGTTTATCCTAACCCGGTTACCGACAAAGTAAACGTAGAGTTGACTTTAAACAAATTGTCAGGTAAAGTTTCCTATGAAATCGTTGATATTACAGGCAAATCAATTGCTATGGTTTCAAAATCAAATGTAAAATCAGACGTATTTACTTATAACACAAACAAACTTTCAAATGGTACTTATTTTGTAAACATTGTTACAGAATCAGGTAAAACACAAGTGAAATTTGTAGTTGCCAAATAATTTTTAAAAAATATCCATAGAAAAAAGAGGTCCACAGTGGCCTCTTTTTTTTATTTCATATTATACCTTATTCATGTACATTTGCAAATATGTCGTGTGCAGGAAATATACAAACTGAAGAAAAACCGCGGATCAAAAAGCCCGACTGGCTGCGCGTAAAACTTCCCATTGGCGAAAACTACCGCCATGTCAGAAGCTTGGTCAACGAACATAAACTGCATACCATCTGCGAAAGTGGTAACTGCCCGAATATGGGTGAATGCTGGGGTGCAGGCACAGCCACATTTATGATATTGGGTAATACCTGCACCCGCTCCTGCGGATTTTGCGCAGTGGCAACCGGCCGTCCTGACCCCCTTGATTGGGACGAACCACAGCGGGTAGCCGAAGCCATTTATCTGATGAAAGTCAAACATGCTGTGCTCACCAGCGTAGACCGTGACGAACTGAAAGACGGCGGATCCATCATCTGGGCCAACACTATTAAAGCCGTAAAAGCGCTGAATCCCGCTACCACCCTTGAAACACTCATACCGGATTTCAAAGGAGAAAAAGATAATATTCAGCGTATTATTGAGGCGGCACCGGAAGTAGTTTCGCACAATATTGAAACCACCGAAAGGCTCACCAGACAAGTTAGAATACAGGCAAAATATCACCGTAGTATGGAAGTGATCAGAACACTGAAACAAGGTGGCATGCGCACTAAGAGCGGCATCATGCTGGGGCTGGGTGAAACCAAAGATGAAGTAGTGCAAACCTTGCAGGACCTGTATGATAATGGCTGCGATGTGGTCACCATCGGTCAGTACCTGCAACCGACAGCAAAACATCTGGCAGTGGTACGCTTTGTACATCCCGATGAATTCGCTGAATATGCACAGATCGGCTATGCCATTGGTTTAGATCATGTGGAAAGTGGCCCCCTGGTGCGCTCCTCCTATCATTCCGAAAAGCACTTATTTTCCGGCAGAAATGCCTGAGGGTTATAGGCTTGATTCCACTTACTGTTTATCTTTCAGACGATTAGTTTAGCTGTAGCTGCCAAGCAAATTTTACATTAACTTTGTACAGACTAAAAACAAATTCTATGCTATCCGAATCAATGCTCGCTTCACTCAACAATCAGGTTAAATTAGAAGCAGCCTCCTCGCAGGCTTATCTGGCAATGGCTAGCTGGTGCGAAATACAACCAGGCTATGATGGTATTGCCGAATACTTTTTTCAGCAAAGCGAAGAAGAACGCGTGCACATGCTGAAATTAATGCGCTTCATTAATGAACGCGGCGGCTTTGCACTGGTACCGGCACTCGAGCAACCGATTGTAACCTTCAAGGGACTCAAAAGTATGTTTGAAGATTTTTTGAAACATGAAATGACTGTCAGTAACAGTATAAACGAGCTGGTAGACCTTACCCTAAGGGAAAAAGACTATGCCACCCATAATTTTTTGCAATGGTATGTGAGTGAGCAAATTGAAGAAGAAAAAAATGCCCGCATTCTGAATGACAAGCTGGAAATGATTGGCGAAGACAAAAGTGGTTTATACCTGTTCGATCGCGACATTTTAAATACACGCAATAATGCCGGTAAAAAAGGATAAGCACTTACTGTATCAGTAATTTACGTACAGCATATTTGCTTCCCTCCTCTATCCGGAGGAAATAAAACCCTTTCGTCAAGTCTAATTCATACTTTTGGGAATGCGTTTTAATTTCAGTAATCAGCACTCCCATATTATTGTAAAGCGCCAGATTACGTTCGGCCGCGTTATTAAATTGTATCGTAACTCCTTTTGCAGAAGGGTTCGGGTAAGTCAGCACCTCACCTGATTCACTTTTTAGTTCGTCAGCCTGAAAAGTGGCCAGGTTATTGAGCGAATACTGATTGAAAAAGCGCCAGATTTCCCGACTTGCGCTAAAGTCCATATTAGTAACCCCGATCGCAAGCGGTGCTCCCGGCCATGTGTGGCCACCACCCACTATTTTATATAATTCTACGCTGCTTCCGTTATCACCACCCTGATAAACAGCATGCTCCGCTGTGCAACCGTCATTGACCGCTACATCCGGCAAGGTAGTTACCACCGGTAGAGGGTTACAATGATTATAACTTACCCAATACAGTATCGTGGTATCAACAGGCAAATTGGCATTACCACCGGTGTAGGGCACCACCAAATCAGCGGTACCATGTATTTCCATCACAGGTGTCGGATGTGCTGGTGCACAAGCCAGTTTCATATCGGCCGTCATGGCTCCTGTAACGGACGCGATGGCTGCAATCCTGTGGCCCATGCTGCATGCGAGCAGGTAACTCATATAACCTCCATTACTCAAGCCGGTCGAATACAGTCTGTTTAAGTTTATATTATAATGGGCTATGAAGGTATAAAGTAGAGCAGATAAAAAACCTATATAATCTACCGGCAATACCCCCAATAGATTCCACGCCCGATTATTAAAGGCGTCAATCGCACCATCCGGATGGGCAATGATAAAATTTGCGGTATCGGCAATGGGTCTGAAGTCGCCGTATGATTCCTGCTGCAGTCCGTTTGAAGTATAACCATGCAAATTGAGTACCACGGGCACAGGATTTGCACCTGTATAAACTGCCGGTACATATAAGCGATAAGTGCGCATCAGTCCGCCATATACAAAACTATCTACAATGGTTGTCTGGGCTTTGCAGCCTAGAGAGACTGCCATGCATGCCAGCATTATCCGTATTATTTTCTTATGAATGTTATTGTAAAAAAAAACACTGCAAAATGGATCGCTTTTGCAGTGTCTTTCGAAATGATTCAGTTTTTTTTTATTTTCTTTTCTTTTTATATACTTTCTTTTTTCTGATCACCGGCTTCACCTTTTGTGGCGCAATATAAGTACCTGATGTCATCAAGCTCATTATCTTTTGTTGCACTTCTGCAGTAAAAGGGTTACCAGCGTAGTCAAACTGGGTAAGTTTGCTCAGACTTCCCAATTCCATCGGAACATCGGTCAACTGATTATTCATCAGGTTGAGTGTTTGCAAGCCTCTCATCATACCAATTTCAGCGGGCAGTTCTTCCATTTTATTATTACTTAAATCCAAAACTTCCAGTTTATTCAGCGATGCAAGCACAATTGGGAATCCAACAAAATTATTGTTGGCGGCCATCAAAACACGAAGGTTTTTCAAATTGGCAAATGAAGCCGGCAAATCGTAGATCTTATTACCCGGATTAGCGCTTTCACCCAAAATCAGCACTTCCAGATTGGTCAGATTGCCAATTTCAGAAGGCAAAAAGTGAATATTATTGTTTGACAGGTTTAAGGCACGTAAGTTTTTGAGCGTGCGGACTTCAGCAGGTACAAAATTCAGATTACAACCACTCAAATCAAGATGAGTCAGGTTTTTGATCTGACGCACCAACTGCATCATCACTTTGGGATCCTTAACCTGATTACCGCTAAAGTGAAACTTGTTCAAAGCCAGCAAACTATTAATTTCAGCCGGTAAAAAATTAATCGGATTTCCGGTGATGTCAATTTCTTCCAAATTTTTACAATTAGAGATCGCCTGCGGCAGAGTGTTCAGATTATTATTGCGTAAAATTAATTTACGAAGTTTTTTCATCTCCCCGATCGTACTTGGCAAGGTAGACAAATTGTTATTTGACAAATCAAGTACTTCCAGATCTCTGAACAGATAAATATCAACCGGTATGCTGCTGATATTTGTATTTTGCAAACTCAACTCCTTCAGATTTGGATATCTGAAAATTTCTTTTGGAAAGAATTTAAAAGGCTGGCTTGTGATATTTAATCTGAACACGCAGTTATTGTCATATGCCGCAGAGGGCAGTTTCTCAAATACTTTATCAGGATCACACGGATCGGCTATGGGATAATATTGTTGTGAAAAGAGGACTTGCGTCGCAAGTAAAAGCGATAGGCTGAAAATCAGTTTCTTCATTGTTCTTTTGAAAATTTGGCTTAAAAATATGTCCTTTTTTTACATTATCATAATTTTTGTTCCATAAGTATCAAATTTAAACGGTTCTGTTACTGTGCAGTGTTCCACTATAAGCGGCTACACGCTTCTGTTCATAAGTGTTTCAGTATAAGTTCACCTCTTAAAACGGGAACGTGTGACTTTCGCTATGATCTTCCGTTTAGCGGTACCGCAACCCCTCTTTGGCAGTTACATTGCGGAAGCATTATAAACCACCCTTTTACAAAACGAAAAAATTATGCTTACTAAACGTAAAAAAATGGGAAATAACGCTTTTCTATATATTTTTTTTAATTTGCTCACTTACCTTTGCCGGCCATGAAAGTAAATGTTATTGTAATCGTTCTGAGCGCCCTTTTACCGCTGCTGAGCAATGCTCAGGAAAAGCATTTGAAAAATCTTCGGCAACTGACATTCGGCGGTGACAATGCCGAAGCTTATTTTAGTCCTGACGGTAAAAACCTGAGTTTTCAGAGTAATAATAAAAACTGGGGGCTCGAATGCGATCAGATCTTTGACTTAAACATCGAAAAGGCAGCAGGCGACAGCACCTACAAGCCGCCCCGCATCAGCAGCGGGTTCGGTCGTACAACCTGCAGTTATTATATGCCCAACGGAAAGGACATTTTGTTTGCATCTACCCATCTGGGATCGCATGTGTGCCCGCAAACTGAAATCATTAAAGGAAAATATCTTTGGGGCGTGTTTGGCGACTTCGACATTTTTATTGCCGGCAAAAACGGAAAACTAAAGAAACAACTGACCCACTCCAAAGGATATGATGCGGAAGCCACGGTATCTCCGAAAGGTGATAA
>JADYYU010000339.1 GCA_020853515.1 Chitinophagaceae bacterium
CCGGTCCGCCGTTCACGCCGTTGCCACCATGACCTTTGATGCGCAGCACCTGCTCGTTTTTAACGCCTGCCGGAATGCTGAGGGCTATTTTTTTATCATTGAGAGTCAGGGTGTGTTTTTTTGTTTCGTACACATCGCGCAGATCGAGTGTCAGTTGTGCGCTGTGATCCTGTCCGCGGTATTTGACCTGATTTCCTCCGCCTCTTGAGCTGCCGCCAAAAAAAGAGTCGAAAAAGTCGGAATATTCTTCACTGCCAAAGTTCTGATTATGGGCGCTTTGGCTGCGTGCATTGCTTTGCTGCTGATTGCGAGCCCTGTTTATTTCTTCGCCATGTTTCCATTCACTGCCATACTGATCATACTTTTTCCGGTTTTCAGTGTTGCTGAGTACCTCGTTCGCTTCATTAACCTGCTTAAATTTTTTTTCGGCTTCCTGATCGTTCGGATTCAGATCGGGATGATATTTACGGGCCATTTTGCGGTACGCCTTTTTGATCTCATCTTCGGTGGCAGTCCGTTCCAGTCCAAGCAGTTTGTAGTAATCGATATAATCCATGTTACGCTAAGTTAAGTTATTTTACGTTAATCAAAAATCACGTCTGTATGATCAGCATCAAGAGTTGGCATGTTTGCCGGCGAAGCAACAGTGGCAAAGTAAAGGTGAGCAGAACTTTTTTTACTTCACGCGCATAAACATCGTGAACTTATCATTGGTTTCCAAAAAAATGACACGGATGGCAGGCATCGATGCATCTCCATCCTTTCTGAATTCTACGTCTTTCACCTCAGTTTTTAACTTCGCGTATTCTTCGCTGTTCGACTTGTCTTCCATATCCCAGCCACCGCCCAGGCATTCATCCAGTTGCGTTTGCATGGCTTCAAATTCTTTCAGTACCAATTCGTAGTCGTTGCCTGATTTTAATTCAGAAATAAAGGCTCTTTCTTTTTGAAACCACGAAAGGTAATTTTTGCGGGCACCTTTCAATTTGATTTTACTATCATTTATTTTATTTTCTGCGTTGGTGAGTTTACCTTCAAGGCTCTTAAATTGATTGTCTTTGCCGCTTTGTAAAATCTGCTGCAACTGTGCACAGAAGTCATTCGCTGCCTTTCCTTTTTCATCGCTCACGGCATTGTCGCCCACATCTTCGATCAGCTTATTGCCACTGGTTTTGTTTTTTTGTCTTCCTGAAGGTTTCGCGTCTGTTTCTTCTGCATCTTCAGCAGCATCTTCATCGGTCGTTTTTTTTGCGCTTTTGCGTTTAGATTTCACTGCAGGTTTATCAGTGGCATCTTCCTCTTCCTGCTCAGCGGCCTCGCTTGTTTTATTTTTTCTGGCCTGTTTTTTTTCTGCCAGTTGTTCTTCTCTGGCTTCTTTTTTTTCTGCTGCTTTTCGTTGTAGTTCTTCCTTTTTTTCGGCACGTGCTTCGTCCCTTTCTTCCTTGCTGAGTTTGGGCGTAGCGGCGGCGCTCTTTACTTCCGGCTCATCGTCCGTGTCAACGGGGTCTGCAGGTTTTGCCACTGGCGGTTTTACTGCAGCAGGCTCTTTTTGGTCAGGTGATCTTTTTACACCCAATATCGGTACTTTGCCCTGATCATTCTTGTGCAGAATTTTTTCTACGGCCGGTTCTCCGCTTTTGTAATGGGTAATCAGCGTAGCGAGGTTTTCGGCAAATGTATTGGCAAGTGCCGCATCAGAAAACTGCACAGAGGTATTTGTGAGAGGTGTATTTGAAGTATCGTTTTTAATAAAACTGATACATTTATTTTCGTCACCGCATCTGATATCGACTGCAAAACCGGATTGATGGGGTTTTACTTCAACTTTCTGCAGCTCAGACAACTTCACCCGCTGGGTAAAATTAGCCAGCGTGTATTCGATCACGCCGATCTGTTCATATAATTTAATGACATCTTGCTGACTGTTTGTATTCAGGTTCAGACATTCCTGTAACAGAGCCATAGTATTTTTTACATCAGTTTGCGCAGCAGCCGCAAATTGGGCTAGCAGAAAAGCTACGAAAAGAAAAAATTTGTTCATACAGCAAAACTTTACACAATATTACGTTTTTTTTCAAAACAATGGATGACAGCGTCCTGGCAGATAGATGAGCATCCATATTTTTATGTCAGGCAGTTAGTGAACTGCTTTGAACTGATTGTCTCATAATTTTTTCACAAATACTTCGTTAGTAAGCCAAACCTTCTATTTTTACACAAAAATCAAAATACATGACTACCAAAATTTTATGGATCGATGATGAAATGGACTCGCTGAAATCACAGATCATGTTTCTGGAGAATAAGGGCTATGAAGTAGAATGCCTTTCGAACGGATACGACGGACTTGAATATTTAAAAGCGAATCATATTGACGTTATTTTACTTGATGAGAGTATGCCGGGTATGACCGGTCTGGAAACGTTAGCGCAGATCAAAGAATATAATGTAAATATTCCGGTAGTGATGGTCACCAAAAACGAAGCTGAAAACATTATGGAAGATGCGATCGGTGCTCAGATCACTGATTACCTGATTAAACCGGTGAATCCGAATCAGATCCTTCATACACTTAAGAAAATCATAGATTCAAAAACTTTGGTGAGCGAAAAAACAACACAGACTTATCAGCAGGAATTTCGCAAACTATTTCTGGCCTTGAATTCAAATCCTGACTACGCCGAATGGTGTGAACTCTATAAAAAAATTGTGTACTGGGAACTGGAAATGCAGAAATCGGATAGTCCTGAAATGCAGGAAATTCATCAGTCGCAAAAGGAAGAGGCCAATAATGAATTTTGTAAATTTATTGATAAAAATTACGCAAAATGGATCAAAGCGAAAGAGTCAGAAGCTCCGGTGATGAGCCATACCCTGATGAAGAAGCATGTATTCCCTTTTCTTGAAAAGGGGAAACCCGTATTTTTTGTATTGATCGATAATTTACGATATGATCAGTGGAAAACTATACAGCCCAAGTTTGCAGAGTATTTCAGGTTGCTTGAAGAAGATATTGTACTGGCCACATTGCCTACCACCACTCAGTATAGCCGTAACGCCATTTTTGCGGGTTTATTGCCGATGGATATTGAAAAGAAATATCCGGTAGAATGGAAGAATGATGATGAAGATGGTGGTAAGAATCTATACGAAGAACAGTTTTTTGCCGATCAGCTTAAAAGAAATAACCTCTCCCATATCAAGTTTTCATACACCAAAGTGACCAACCATCATAATGGGGAATTGCTGGAAAATAATATTCAGAATATGCTGCACAACGATCTGAATATTATCGTGTATAATTTTGTGGATATGCTTTCGCATGCCCGAACTGAAATGGAAGTGCTGAAAGAACTGGCAAACGATGAAATATCCTATCGTTCCATTACACAAAGCTGGTTTGAACACTCACCATTGTTTGCCGCACTCAAAAAAGTTGCAGACAAAAATATCAAACTGGTGGTGGCTACCGATCATGGCAGTGTGCAGGTGAAGTCGCCCAGCAAAGTAGTAGGCGACAAGCAAACAACCACCAATATCCGCTATAAGCATGGCCGTAATTTGCAGTATGAAAACAAGGAAGTATTGTCGTATCGCGAACCGAATGACATCGGTTTGCCTAAGCCAAATTTCAATTCCACTTTTATATTTTCGAAGCATCAGGGTTATTTGTGTTATCCGAATAATTACAATCATTTTGTCAATTATTTTAAAAACACCTTTCAGCATGGTGGTGTGTCGCTCGAAGAAATGCTGGTGCCGCTGGTGAAGATGGAAAGCAAATAGTATCTTTGTCAAAATAAGCAGTATGAAACTGGCCCTTTTTTTAGCAATTTCGTTTCCCGTATTTGTAATCTGGATGTTGTTCAGATATTTTATTAAAAAAGAGAACTATGTACAATTGAAGGATGCCTTGTACACGGGCCTGTTTTGTTTTTCATTTATGGCATTGATCTTATACTTTTTAGTTTTATAATATGAAAATTGCCATCGCCGGTGCCGGAAATATTGCCACTTTTTTTGCAAAAAAATTTCAAGCAGCCGGCTTTGAGATCGTTCAGGTGATAGCAGCCCATAAAGAACATGCGAAAGAACTGGCACTTAAATTTGCTTGTGCTTTTAGTGATCAGATCAGCGATCTGGATCCCGATGCGGATGTCTGCCTGCTTGCTGTTAAGGACGATGTGTTGCTTGATTTTGCTGCTAAGTTACGCATGACGCAAATAGTTATTCATACAGCGGGCTCGGTTGCCTTATCTGAATTGTATCCGATGAGCAGCAGGGTGGCCTGTATCTGGCCTGTTTATTCTATCCATAAGGACAACCTGCCCGAAAACCCGAATCTGCCCTTAGTGCTGAACGCCGGTAGTGACGAAGTACTGGAAATTACGCGTCGTCTTGCTACTGCCATCAGTCAGCAACATTATGTGCTGACTGATCAACAGAAATCAGCATTGCATCTGGCCGCTGTCTTTGCAAATAATTTTACAAATCACATGTACACGATCAGCGAACAAATTACCCGTGAACATGGAGTTCCTTTCGCTGCACTGCTTCCGCTGATAGCAGATACTGCCCAAAAAGTACAGCATTCCCTGCCACAGCAAAATCAGACCGGTCCTGCTATTCGTCATGATGACAAAACCATGACCAAACACCTGAACATGCTGCATGATGAGGTCTGGCAGCAAATTTACCGCCTGATTTCAAGCAGTATCCGGCAGCCGCATTAAAAGTACCTTTCAATAGTTACCGGCGCAGCCTCAACTGAAGTTGTGGCTGAATGTACTTTTCACCGCCACATTTCTCATAAACGGGTATTTAAATTTGAAAGCCGTTCACATTTTCCGCTTTAGCGATGTCCTTGGCAGCAGCACCAAACGAACGCTGATCAAATGACTCAAACAAAAAATTTTCAAATGAACCGGATTGCGGAGTATCTGTTTTTGATCTTATTGCTGCTGTTTATTTTTCTCAAATGGCCATCTTTGCAAATTCCATATTTTTGGGATGAATTGGGAGTGTATGTTCCTGGCATGCGCGAAATTGCTGACAAGCACACAATAGGCATTTTTCCGGCCGACCTGGATCCTCTTTATTCGCGGGGCCATCCAATGCTCTTTTATTTTGTAGGCGGCAATGTGTTTAAACTATTCGGTGATCACATCATGGTAGGGCATGTGCTGGCCATCACGATTGCTGTATGTACACTGCTGTTGTTTTTTCGCACACTTTCCCGCATTTTCAATCCATGGTCAGCTTTGGCAGCTACTTTTCTGTTAGCTGTACAGCCGGTCTTTTTTGCGATGTCTGGCATCCTGCTTCCGGAAATGTTGCTGACCTTTTTTGGCATACTGGCATTCAGCGGTATCTATTTTAAACAGTGGGGCTTATTTGCCCTTGGCGGCACGCTGGCTCTCATGACCAAAGAATCAGGGATCATCTGGTCAGCATTGGCCGCTGTTGTGCTGCTGACAGATTCACTTCTTTTACGTGATTTTTTTACGCTGAAACGCTGGAGTCTTTTTTTAAAGGGGGCTTTGCCATTGATCGTCTATGGGGCATTTTTGTTATTGCAGAAATATCAGCATGGCTGGTATTTTTTTCCGGAACATTTAGGTCTCATGCGTTTTCAACTGCAGTCCATCGGCAGCGCTTCGCTGAATGTTTTATTTTTATTGCTGATCGATCAGGGACGCTGGTTTCTCAGCATTGTGGTCTTAGCAGCGATATTCTTTTTTCGAAGTACTTTTTTTTCAGGGCAGTTTATCCGGCTGCTGCTGATTTTTCTGGCCTTGCTGATTATATCAACGGTTTTTTGTTCAGTCAATTATTTTGTGCCTCGCTATCAGTTGTATATGTATCCATTTTTTATAATGCTAGTTGCTTATGCAGTGGGGGTCATAGCAAAAGGCTTTCAGAGTAAAGGAGCACGCCTTGCATGGATACTTGTGCTGTCGGTCACTACAATACTGGGCATTTATAATATGAATACGCACAAATTTCACGACACTTACAGCATGACCTATCTCACCACGGTTCGCTGTGTGCAGCAATGTATAGGCTGGGTTGAAAAGCAATCCTTTGCCGGTACCCTGAAAGTCGACTTCCCGGTTGAGCAGGCCATGGAAGAAAAGCGTAATGGGTACACACAAAAGTCATTTCAGATGATCAGAGGCTGGGATCAGAAACCCGATTATCATATTGCATTTTATCTGGACGGACAACAATCGTATGACCCCTGGCAGTTTGATTCAACGGTAAAAAGGTTTGATCTGGAATTTGCCCATATTGAAGTACTGACTTCCAAAAAAAGTTCGGGCAGATGAACAACGAGTATATCATTTTTAGTGATTTCCGGTGCCAGTACCCGATCGGGTTCTGAACTGGTAGATGCTGATCCTGAAAAATTAGCATATGTGGGTGTGCCGGATTAACCCGGCGGGCCGATTTTCATCATCGGTAGGGGGCGACTAAAATTCATGATAGTATAATTCAAAATTGAATACTACATTTGCACCTCAAAAAAAAATAATACAGATGGGTGTTTTGGTAAATAAAAATAGCAGAGTGATCGTACAGGGATTTACAGGAACTGAAGGCACATTTCATGCTACGCAAATGATAGAATATGGTACAAACGTGGTAGGTGGCGTTACTCCGGGTAAAGGAGGCAGCACCCATCTCGACAAACCGGTGTTTAATACAGTGGCTGATGCCGTATCACAGGCCGGTGCGGATGTTTCTATTATTTTTGTACCGCCTGCCTTTGCAGCAGATGCTATCATGGAAGCAGCAGATGCCGGAATAAAAGTGATCATTTGTATTACCGAAGGCATTCCGGTGCAGGATATGGTTGTGGCCAAAGAATATCTGAAAGATAAAGATTGCCGGTTGATAGGCCCTAACTGTCCGGGTGTGATCACGGCTGATGAAGCCAAAGTAGGTATCATGCCGGGTTTTATTTTTAAAAAAGGACCGATTGGTATTGTTTCCAAATCGGGTACACTCACCTATGAAGCGGCTGATCAGGTTGTAAAAGCCGGCCTGGGTGTTACCACCGCTATTGGTATCGGAGGCGACCCTATCATTGGTACCACTACGCGCGATGCGGTAGAATTGCTGATGAATGATGAAGAAACTAAAGGTATTATCATGATCGGTGAGATTGGTGGTGGTATGGAAGCAGAAGCAGCTAACTGGCTGAAAGATAATATGCGCAAGCCGGTTGTTGGTTTTATTGCCGGACAAACCGCACCTGCCGGCAGAAGAATGGGGCACGCGGGCGCCATCGTAGGCGGTTCGGACGATACGGCCGCTGCCAAAATGAAGATCCTGCGCGAATGCGGAATTCATGTGGTAGATAGTCCGGCTGATATTGGTAAAACCATGGCCGAAGTACTCGGCTAAGCTACGATCA